>JAQGHK010000415.1 GCA_028288875.1 Phycisphaerales bacterium
CGAGGGTGATGGCGTGGATCGTCGTCCGGGCCGGGCGGAGTTTCAGGACCGAGTCGGCAAAGCCGGCGTCCAGTTGCAGACTCTTGCCGGTGACCAAGACGGCCGTATCGGGTTGGCCGGCCAGGGCGAGGCGCAGGGCGGGCAGCACGTCGGTTGATCGGCCAGTCGGGACGGTATCAAACCACTTCGCCAGCTTTTCCGCCTCGCCGGTCGAAGCGTAACCTGCGGTCAGAGCAGGATATGCATCGGTCGACCCGTTGTCCCACAGCACGACCTGGAACAGCCGATTCGGCCCGAGCGAACGGACGCTGGCGACGGTCAGATCACGCAAGGCGGGGAAAAAGGCGGCCGTCGCATCGCCGCGATCCAGGACAAACACCACTTTGTTGCCGGCCAGCTCAATGCCCGCAAACTTCGGCTTGGCTTCGGCGTTGGCGACGTTTGGCGCCGCATTGGATGCGGTCTCGCCACCGCCGCGGGTCAGCAGATAGCCCGCAACGACGGCCACGGCCAGGACGATCAGACCGATCGTGATCCAGAGACCCGCTTTGCTCTTCTTCGGCGCCACCGGCGCTTGCGGCCCTCGCGGCACGGGGCGATTCAGCAGCCCGCTGCCGACTAGGCCCGATCCATGCACGGCTTCGGCGAGTTCTTCCAACCCCGACGGCGTGCTCGCCATCCCGGCCCGGCTTTTGGTCGAGTAGAGGGTTTTCGGCTCATCGCCGCCCACGGCATGGCCGCTGAGGGTTTTGCCGACCTTCGTGCCGCCTCGGCGGGGGACGGTCTGGATGGCCCCGCAATGCTTGCAGCGGCATACGCCGCCCGCGAAGGCGTCGTCCACTTCCAACTGGGCCTGGCAATTCGCGCAGGTTAAACGGATCACGCTTACACTGTAGCGGATGCCGTGCCACGTCGGCAAAGTCGAATTCGAACGGCTCGTTGAAGCCGCCATCGCCACGCTGCCGCCAATGGTGGCCGAGCACTTGGAGCGCGTTCCGATCGAGATCCGCAATCGCCCGACGCCCAAGCAACTTAAAAGTGTGGGCCTCGGCTCACGTGATCTGCTGCTGGGGCTCTATGTCGGCACGAGCTTGGCCGACCAATCGGTGCAGCATGACTATGAGCTGCCGAGCGTGATCTTTTTGTTTCAGGAAGACATCGAACTCGTCAGCGATTCGCCAGAACAATTGAAAGAAGAAATCCGCACGACGGTCCTTCATGAAGTCGGCCACCACTTCGGCCTGGATGAAGATCAGCTGGATGCTCTTGGCTACGCGTGATTTAACGCTGTCTCTGCGCGGACGGATAACTTCGGCGATGGTAATTGCAAAAATACTTTGAGAGCTAACTAACTAATCGGCTGCTCGAGCGTATAACTCCGCGAGTGTCTGCGCCGACGATTCCTGAAACACCCTCTGCCGTCCCGCCGGACCGTGCCTTTTTTGAGGTGCTGCGGACGATCGGCCTGTTTCGGCGGGTGATGGAGCCCTATTTCGCCCGGCATGGCATCAGCCAAGCCCAGTGGGGCGTGCTGATCAACCTGCACTGTGCGGCTAAGAATGGCGACGGATCGATGCGGCTGGCGGACCTTGTTGAAAAATTGCTGGTTCGCCCACCGAGCGTCACTCATGTCGTGGAACGGCTGCGGGTGGCGGGACTGATCGTCCGGGAGTGCTCGGCCACGGATCATCGGGCCAAGGTCGTCCGGTTGACGGTTGCGGGGCGGGAACTGGTCGAGCGCGTGCTCAAGCAGCACGGCCGACAGATCGCGTTGGTGCTGGCCGGTTTGGACGGCGAGGAGCAGACGCAGCTGCGCGGCTTGCTCGGGAAACTGAATTCGCATTTGGAAAGCGTCGCCCCGCACGACGTCATTGCTGAAGGCTCGGCCTTTGCTGACGGTGCGGCCGGCGAGAGTGAGGACTGATGTTGACTTGGATTAAACGCATCGTGGTCGTGGTCGTTCTCCTGAGCCTCGTGGGCTTCGGGGGGGTGTGGTATTTCGGCAAGCCTGCCGCGGTCCCCATGGTGTTCCGGACGACCAAGGTCACGCGCGGCGACGTGATCGCCAGCATCGGCGCCAACGGCACGGTCGAGCCGGACGAAGTCATCGACGTCGGCAGTCAGGTCAGTGGCCCGATCGTCCAATTCGGCACGGACGTGGCCGGCCACGTGATCGACTATCACAGCGACGTCAAAGCCGGATCGCTATTGGCCCTAATCGACGTCACCACCTATGCGGCGACGCTCGATGAGGCCAAAGCCCAGTTGCTGGCCGCAGAGGCCGGCGTCCACCGCGCCGAAGCCGACCGCGCCACCGCCCAGGCCAAGCTCACCCAAGCGCAGAGCGACTGGCAACGCGCCGAAAAAATCGGCCCCGGCGACGCCCTGGCGCAAACGCAATACGACACCTACAAGTCGCTTTACGAACAGTCGCGCGCCGCCGTCCTCGTCGCTGACGCGTCGATCGCCACCGCCAAGGCCACCGTCGTCCAGGCACAATCCGCCGTCAGCCGCGCGCAGAAGAACCTCGACTACTGCACCATCAAGAGCCCCGTGGAGGGCACAGTGATCGATCGCCGGGTCAACGTGGGGCAGACCGTTGTCAGCACGCAATCCGCCAGCAGCATGTTCCTGATCGCTCGAGACTTGTCTCACATGCAGGTGTGGGTGGCTGTCAACGAGGCCGACATCGGGCAGATCCATCCCGGGCAATCCGTCACGTTCACCTGCGACGCATTCGGCGATCGCAACTTCAAGGGCAAGGTAAAGAAGATTCGCTGGAACGCGCAGATGACGCAGAACGTGGTCATCTACACGGTGGAAGTCGCCGTGGATAACGCCGATCGCACGCTCATCCCGTACCTGACCGCCAACGTGCAGTTCGAGACCGCCCGGGCGGACAGCACGCTGCTGATCCCCAACGGTGCCTTGCGATGGACGCCAACGGCAGCCGAGCAGATCATTCCGTCCGAGCGGGAAAAGTATGCTCCGAAGGAGCCGGAAATGCCTGCCGACGGCAAAGGCCGCAAGCCAACCGGCGGTCGTGGCGAAGGCGGACGAGGCGATGGCGGCGACTCAAAGCCCGCTGCCAAGCCGGGCGGCAAAAAATCCGGCCACCCTGACACCAAGCCTGCCGTGATCTGGGTGAAAGACGGCGAAATGGTACGCCCTGTGACCGTCACCACCGGTGTGACCGATGGTGCGTCGACGGCAGTGGTCGCGTCCGATCTGAAGGAAGATGACGAAGTCGTTACCGGCACTGTCGCGGCCAGCGCCGCCGACGGGCCGAATGGCCCGACCAACCCATTCCTTCCGCAGTTCCGCGGAGGCCGCCGGTAATCGCCATGAGCTTGATCGAACTCACCAACATCACCAAGACGTACGACCTGGGCGAAGTGCAGGTGCCGGTGCTCAAGGGCATCACCGCCAGCGTCGGCCGCGGGGAACTGGTCGCGCTCATGGGCGCGTCCGGCAGCGGCAAGAGCACGCTGATGAACATCCTGGGCTGCCTCGATCGGCCGACGGGCGGAAGCTATCGCCTGGATGGTCAGGAAATCAGCGATCTCACCACCGACGAGCGCGCCCATGTTCGCAACGAAAAGATCGGCTTCGTCTTCCAGAGTTTTAATCTGCTGGCGCGCACCACCGCGTTGGAAAATGTGATGATGCCGCTCACCTACGCCGGTCGGGGCGTGCCCGACCGCGAGGCCAAACGGCGGGCGACAGAGATCCTGGTGAAAGTCGGCCTCGGCGATCGCCTGCACCACTACCCGTCGCAAATGTCCGGCGGGCAGATGCAGCGTGTTGCTATTGCGCGATCGCTGATCAATCACCCGCCTCTGCTGTTCGCCGATGAGCCGACCGGCAATCTCGACAGCAGAACCAGTGACGAGGTGCTGGAGATGTTTCAGAAGCTGAACCAGGAAGACGGCATCACGATCATCATCGTCACGCACAGCATTGAAGTCGGCCAATTAGCCAAGCGGGCCATCACGATGAAGGACGGACTGATCGAAAGCGGAGCCTATGCCGAGCGCACCGCGGCCGCGGCGAAACAGTATCTGGCCACGCACCCGGCATGAAAGAGCTGGCGGCTAGCCGCCAGCAGAAACTATGCGAAGTATTCGAACCTTCAAAACCGCGATTACCGCACTCCGCCGCAATGTCATGCGCGCGGTGCTTACCACCCTTGGCATCATCATCGGCGTGGGCGCCGTCATCGCGATGATGGAGGTGGGCAATGGTTCCTCGACACTGATCCAGAAGCAGATCAGCAGCATGGGCGCGAACAACCTGATCGTCTTCCCCGGCGACAGTAAGCCGGCCGGCGTCAGCGGCGGCGCGGGCACGAACATGAAGCTGACGCCCGAAGACGCCGAGGCGATCCTGAACGAGTGTCCTGCCGTCAATGCCGTCGCGCCGATCGTCGGGGCACGCACTCAATTGGTTTATCGCGGCAAGAACTGGCAGCCGCAGGAAATGACCGGTACCACGGCGCCGTACCTGGAAGTGCGCGACTGGCCGATCATTGACGGCGAAAACTTCACCGACAAAGACGTACGCGAGCGCAACAAGGTCTGCCTGATCGGCACGACGCTGGTCCGCGAGCTGTTCGACGGCGAAAGCCCGGTCGGCCGCGAAATGCGCGTGAACGGCGTCGGTTTTCGCGTGCTTGGCGTCGTCGCGAGCAAAGGCGCGAACATGTTCGGCCGCGATCAGGACGACGTACTGATCGCCCCGTGGACGAGCATCAAGTACCGCGTCAGCGGCGGTTCACTCGGCAACACGAATCAAAGCGCTGCCGCCAGCGTCAGCGGCACGCAAAGCCGCAGCGCGCTGTTCCCCAGCGTGAACGTCGGCCTTTATCCAGGTCGAAATGACGCGCAGAGCAAAAGCAACCCGATGCTGATCCGCTTTGCCAATGTCGATCGCATCCAAGTGCAGGCCGTCAGCGCCGACAAGATTGACGCCGCCGTTTCACAGATCACCCAATTGCTGCACCGGCGCCACAACGCCGAGGGCGTGGCCGAGGAAGACGATTTTAATATTCGTAACCTCACTGAATATACGAGCATGCTTAGCAGCACCACGAACAC
>JAQGHK010000429.1 GCA_028288875.1 Phycisphaerales bacterium
CACCAGGTGCCCCGCCGCCGGGTCGACCACGGTGTTCGTCGCCGGCGGCGCTGACGCCGACGCGATAGCCGCGTTGGATCGCGTCGCGATAGAACCAATCGAAGTGGCCCCACGCACTGGCGACTTCGATCAGGCGTTCAAGATTCGGGTCGAAGAAATCCAGATTGCACCGTCGGCCGCCGACGTGCGGAATCATCAGCACATTCGCATTTTCGTACGTCTCGTGCAGCCGCGTCACTGGCCACGCATGCGGCATGATGGTGCGGGCCTGCGTGTCTTCGTTCCATTCAAAAGAGCGCACACTGCCATTCGCATCGTCGGGGAATTTCACATCGCCGAAGAAGACGACATTGCGATCTCCGCCGGCCGCGCTGTTGCCGTTCCATTCCGTGCCGGCGAAGCAGACGTATTCGCCGGACGTGTTGAACTGCTTGATCAGCTCCACGTCGGCCCGCCAGCGGTCGGCGCGGATGTTGAAGTCGTTGGCGGTGTAGCCGAAGACATCAAGCCCGCCGACATCGCGGCCGTAGGCGAGGTTGTGATCGGTGCTGTTCGTGCCGACGGTGTTGCTGGAATGCACGTGCAGGTCGGCGAAGAACACCCGAGCGCTTGGTGCCTCAGCATCGGCTGTCACAAAAGCTTCCGTTTCGCGGCAGAGCAGACGTCGGGCAGGATTGGGGCTGCCGGGCATTGGCGGCCCATCCGTCTTATGCACGAGTAGCCCGCGTAGCGTGTGTTGCCCTGCGGGGAAGCTCAAGATTGTTCGAGCCACGGTCCACGGACTATCAAGCGGAGCCAATTCATTGGCATGCCCATCACGATGAAGCAGGAGGCGGCCAATGCCGGCCTGGCATGCATTCCCCCAAGCGTCTTCCGCCGACAGCGTAACAGGAAATGGTTGATCTGGGCGGACCAGCCGCGGCGTATGAAACCGCACTTTCGCCGGCGGGCCGGGGAGAATGCGGAGGATGACGTCGCCGGGGATGTCGGCAAAGCGGCTCGTGCCGACGGGATCGACGTACGCTCGGAACCGGAAATCATCATCGGCGAAGGTCTGCACGCGCGTGCCCGGCCCGCCGTGACGGCGGTCGCCGAGGCGGAGGACGATGCGATCGCCCGGCCTAAGGAACCCGTCGACGATGTCGATCAGCAGCGCCTTCTGGAACGGCCGCTCATGGCCCTTTTGATCGAACCTCAAATTGAGCGACGGAACCGGCGACGGCGTTTCGCCATCGATCAGCGGGCGCGGCAGCAACTCGGCCGACACGTAATCCGCACCGGCTGGCTCTTTCGTTTGGAACAACGCCCAATCGGAATAAAAACGGAATGTCACCTTCAGCCACGCCCCATCGGCCAGGCCAGCGGCGCCAACGGTGTACGTCAGCGTCAGCTCATTCTTGCTGCCCGCGATCACCTCGGCGGTGTCGCATTCCAGCTTGCCGGGGAAGGGAAGATTCGCGACGAGCGCGTCGTATCCGGCGGGAAAAATTCGCTTCGATTCGTTCACGACGCGCTCCGTTTCGCGTGGCCGCGGGTCAGTAATAAGTTGACGATCAGCGTGCCGACCGACAGCGCCGTCAGCAGCGTGGCCGAGGCGAATGCTTTGGTGTTTTCCCACTCGGCGTAGGACCGTTCGATGTGCAGCGTGAGCGTGTTCGTCTCGCCGATCAGTCGGCCACTCACGCCGCTGACCGCGCCGAATTCGCCGGCGGCTTTCGCGGTGCAGAGGACGACGCCGTACAGCACCGACCACCGAATGGCCGGCAGCGTGACGCGCCAGAAGGTTTGCCATCCCGTCGCGCCGAGCGTGCGGGCGGCCTGGGCTTCGGTCGGATCGAGTTGCTCCAGCGATGGAAGCACTTCCAATGCCACCAGCGGCACGGTTACCAGCAGTGTCGCCAAGAACAGGCCGGGGAAGGCGAAGACGATCTGTACATCATCGAAATGCAGCCGCTGCTGCCAGTCCGGGTGCGCATGCAGCCAGTCGTTCGCCGTGTTGATCGGCCATCGCAAGAGGCCCAGACTGGGGCTGTAGACGAGGACGATCAGCAGGCCGGCAATGGTGGGTGCCAAGGCCAGTGGCAGATTCACGAGCGCGGCCAGCGCGCTGCGACCCATGAATCGATGCCGCGCCAGTACCCAGGCCGCCGCGAGGCCGAAGATCGCATTCAACGGCACGACGGCCAAGCACACCATCACCGTCAGTTTCAGCGCGTGCTGCGTTTCGTCGTCGCGCAGCGCGTCCATGAACGCCTCGCGTCCCTCGGCGAAGGCGTTGTAAAAGATCGCCCCGACCGGCAGCCCGACGATGACGATCAGATACGTCACCGCGAACAAACCAATCAGGATCGGCAGCAGGCGGAATCGGCGGCGGCCGGAATTCGGCAGGGGTTTACGCGACACGGCGGACCCTCCATTGCGACCACGCGTAGGTCAGCAGCAGCACGGCCAATGCCATCAGCAGCAACACGGCGGCGATGGCGGTGGCGCCGGTGTAGTCGTTGGCTTCCAATCGCTGGAAGACGTACACCGGCATCACAAGTGATTCGTAAGGAATATTGCCTGAGACGAGGACGGCCACGCCGTATTCATTCACGCCGCGGGCGAACGCCAGGCCGAAGCCGGTGACGATGGCCGGCGCGATCTGCGGGAGGATCACGCGGCGGAAAATCTGGAACGGCGAAGCGCCCAGGCTCTCGGCCGCGTCCTCGGCTTCACGTTCCAGATCGGCAATCACCGGCTGCACGGTTCGCACGACAAACGGCAACGTGACGAAGAGATTGGCGAACACCAGCGCGGCGAACCCGCCCGTGAGCGATAGCGGCGGCAGGCCGATTTTCACGAAGTGCAGGCCGAGCCAACCCTCAGGCCCGGCGAAGTGGCCAACTGTGCTGGCCGGGCCATAGAGCGCCATGAGCGCGATGCCCGCCACCACGCCGGGCAGCGCGAACGGCAGATCGACCAGCGCGTCCAGCACGCGCCGAAGCGGGAAACGGAAGCGCACCAGCGTCCAAGCGAGCATCGAACCGAAGATCGTATTGATCGCCCCACCGACCGCCGCCGCGCTGGCCGACAGCTTCATCGCCGCGACGGCCTGCGGGGCCGTCACTTTTTCCCATACCTGGCTCGGCGGCTCACGCACAAGCGGCGGAATCGCGGCGATCAGCGGCAGGACGACGAACAGCCCGAGGTACGCAAATACGAACGCCCGCAGCGGCCAGCCGCCGCGATCCGCACGCGCTCGTTTACGAAACCACGCCAAGCGTTACCGTTACTTCTTCGAGGCCGCCAGCGCCTGGTCGTACAGCGCGCCGTCGGCGAACAGAGCCTTCTCCGCGGCGGGCCAACCGCCGGCTTCGTCGATGGTAATCAGCTTGGTTATTTTCGCGTAGTCGGCGACCTTCGCCTGCACTTTTTCGTCCGCCACGCGGTAGCCGGCGTCGGCATACATCTGTTGAGCGGGCTCGCTGAACAGGAATTTCACGAACGCCTCCGCCGCCTCGCGATTGCCGTGCTTGTCCACGTTCTTGTCGATCACCGTGACCGGAAAATCCGTGCGGATGTTCGTTTCCGGCGCGACGTATGGCAGGTTCTGGCCGCCGACTTTGTTGGCGAACTTCGCTTCATTTTCAAAGGTCAGCAGCACGTCGCCGATGCCATTTTTCACGAAGGCGTCGGTCGCCTCACGCCCGCCGGCGACCAGCGTCTTGGTGTTCTTTACCAGGCCGCGCACGTAATCCTCGGCGGCCTTCGTGTCGTCGCCGTTCTTTAGCGCCGCGTATCCGGCCAGCACACTCCACCGGGCGTTGCCGCTGGTCTTCGGGTTGATGGCGACGATCTGCACGCCGTCGGCGCTGATGTCGGTCCAAGTTTTGATGTTCTTCGGATTGCCGGCGCGGACGACCGCGACAATCACACTCGTGGCCGGCGAGCTGCCGTTCGGATATTTCGCCGCCCAGCCTTCTTTCACCAGGCCGGCTTTGACGAGGTCATCGACGTACGACTGCACGTTGGTCACCAGCACATCGACCGGCAGGCCGCTGATGATCGAACGATTCTGTGCGCCGCTGGCGGCGTAAGATTCCGTGAAGGTGACGTCGGTTCCGGTTTTGGCTTTGTACTGCTTTTTGAAGGCCGGGAGGATTTTCGCGTACACCGGCTTGGCGACGGCATAGCCGGCAATCGTGAGGTTGACCGGCGCGGCAGCCTGGGCGAACTGGGCGAGGGTGACAGCGGCGGCAGTAGCGAGAGCGATCAGGAACGGGCGCATGGCTGGTTTCTCCTTGGCACGGCGATCCGCCGCGTCCAACTGTGATAGGGCGACGTCGGCGGCGGGTCAATCCTAGGCGGGCTGCGTGTCGGGCGGATTAGGCGGGCAAGGCAGAGAAAGAATGTTGAACGCCAAGACGCCAAGGCGGCCAAGAAGAAATAGCAAAGGAATCCTGACTTCTCTTCTTGGCGTCTTGGCGTTCAATATCTCTTTCTTCCTCCGCGTCTCCGTGATGAACGCTTCGCTTTTGAAGCCTCACGCCGGGCGGGCAGCGACCGGATGCGCCGAAGACTGGCCGACGGGGTGGACCGGCGCGTCCGGGGCAGTGATCGGGCTGCGTGCGGTCGGCCAGGCGGGCGTGGACTTCGGCAAGGTGATGGCCGCCCCGCCGATGACGATGCCGACGGCAACCGTGAGCGCGAGCACTGACTTAATCCGCTCCAACACCATCTCGCGCGCCACCGAACTGGCGAGCACTTGGGCAGCGTGCCCGGTTGTGGCATGCGCAGTGCGGAGGGCGGCCACCGTCAGGCCTTGCGAAACGACCGGCGGCGCGGCGTGCGTGGCGCTGGACATGATGGCCACGCCCAAGGCCGTGACGGTCATCGCCATGCCGCGGCGTTGGAAGAAGGCCCGCATTTTCTCGGTCGCCCGCTGTACGCGCATGTGGGCGGCGTTTTCAGAGACGCCCAGTGTCGCGCCGACATCCGCCAAGCTGCGGCGTTCGAGGTAGCGGAGGACGATGGCGGCGCGGTCGGTCGGGTTCAGGCGGGCGATCGCTTCATCCAGCAATGGCGCGATGCGGGCCCAACCGACGTCGGGCGTGTTGCGCGTGTGTGCCATTGCTGCGGCCTCCTGCTCGTGCCGCCGCCGCCGGGCCTGGGCGCGCAGGGCATTCATTGACGTGTAGCGCGTGGCTTTGAAAAGCCAGGCGCCAAGAATCGTGCCGGGCGGAAGGCGGTCGGCCTTACGCATCAGCAGGATGAACACCGCCTGCGTGACTTCCTCGGCCATCCCCCCGCGGCCGACCTGCCGGACGGCTGCGGAATAGACCATGTCCGTGTGGCGGGCGACGAGGTCGGCAAATGCCGATTCGCTCCCCCGCTCCACGTACTGCCGCAGCAGTTCAAAGTCATCCGCCGCCAGGTGCATCCGCACCATTGTCGCCGGCTAGCGGTGGCGATCCCACAAAAAAATAACCGGCGAGCATGCTCGCCGGCTACACGTGGATTCTGGGGCGATCTCAGAGATCAATATTTGCGGTTGGGCAGTTCGTCCTTGGCCTGCTCCTGCATGAAGACGCCTTCCTTCACGTCGGTGCGCTTGGCGACCGTCTTACCGGCCACCACGTCTGCCACTAAGTCGAACAACTGTGGGCCAATGAGCGGGTTACATTCCACGACGCAGTTGGTTTTGCCGTCGGCCATGGCTTCAAAAGCGCTCTTCACGCCGTCGATCGACACGATTTTGATGTCCACGCCCGGCTTGATGCCGGCGGCTTCGATCGCCTGGATCGCACCGAGGGCCATGTCATCGTTATGAGCGTACAGGGCCGTGATGTTCTTGCCTTCGGGACTCTTGAGGAAGGCTTCCATGACTTCCTTGCCCTTGGCGCGGGTGAACTCGCCGGTCTGTTCCATGATGACCGTCATGTCCGGGTGCTTGGCGATGACTTCGTCAAAGCCCTTTTTGCGGTCATTGGCCGGGGCGCTGCCGGGGGTGCCGTCGAGTTCGGCGATGCTGGCCTTGCCGTCGGTGATCTTCACCAGGGCTTCGCCCGCACGGCGACCTTCTTCGATGAAATCGGCGCCGATGAAGGTGACATACAGCGAATCATCGCTGACCTTCGCCCGGCGGTCCGACAGGATGACCGGGATGTGGGCCCGCTTGGCTTCCTTCAGCACCGGCTCAAAGCCGGCTTCCACGACGGGGGCCAGGACGATGACATCGACCTTCTGGGCGATGAAGTTGCGGACGGCCTTGATCTGGTTCTCCTGCTTCTGCTGGGCATCGGAGAACTTCAGATCGATGCCGCGTTTTTCGGCTTCTTCCTTGATGGACTTGGTGTTGGCGGTGCGCCAGGCGCTTTCCGCGCCGACCTGGGCGAAGCCGACGGTGATCTTTTTGTCGGCCGCCATCGAAATGGTCGGCAGGATGGCGACGGCAGCGAGCGCGAGCAGGTTACGGATCATGAAAATCTCTCCTTCGATTGCAGCAAAAACTGCGAACACAGATTGCGAACACTAAACGCCCCGCCACGGCCCGGACACAACGCCGGGTTGCCGCGCACGGGACGTACCCTCGTACGTGATAGCAAGACGAATCATACAACAGACCGGGTTGCCCACCAGCGTCAAAGTGTGGCCATTCTCCGACATTCTAAGTGAGACATTATTGATACAAAAAGGTTGTCGGAGCTCGCCGGATTGCGGGCTTACGTGGGTGTCGGCATTGCAGCGACCATGGTGCGGGCCATCGCCATGACGTGGTCGACGGTAATCCAGCGAAGGCAGGATTGATGGCCACAATGTCGCGAATAACACGGACGGCAGACCAGATCGAGCTGCAGCACCGTTTCCGGCCGGCCGAACGGGCCGGTGCGGACGGGGTTGGTCGGCCCGAACAGCGTCACCAGCGGCCGGCCGAGGGC
The DNA here is from genome assembly GCA_028288875.1 of Phycisphaerales bacterium. Taxonomy (GTDB): domain Bacteria; phylum Planctomycetota; class Phycisphaerae; order Tepidisphaerales; family Tepidisphaeraceae; genus RYN-431. Next base: position 6,921 of record JAQGHK010000429.1, read on the forward strand.
GGCGGCGATGTGCATCGGACCGGAATCGTTCGCGACCACCAGGCTGGCCCCTTCCAGTAGCGCGACAAGCTGCTTCAGATTCGTTTTACCGGCGACATTGAGCGACCCGGGCAGGGAAAAGATTGCTTCGGCCGGACTGCCGGCCATGACGGATCGCAAGCCGAGTTCACGCTGCAACGGCTCGACCAAACCGGCGAAATATTCCACCGGCCATCGCTTCGTCGGCCAATTCGTGCCGGGGATGAGAACTGCATAGCGATCGTTGTTCCCGATGATCGCGG
>JAQGHK010000444.1 GCA_028288875.1 Phycisphaerales bacterium
TACTCCGCCGACGGCAGCCAGGACACCATGATCGGTGGCAGCAACGCCGACCGTTTCTTCGGCGGCAGCGGCAACGACTCCATGGTTGGCGGCACCGGCAATGACAAGATGTATGCCAACGCCGGCAACGACACCCTCATCGGCGGAGACGGCAGCGACATCATCAACGGCGGCGCAGGCAACGATTCATCCGACAATGACTCGAGCGACCTTCGCACCGATATCGAAGTCATTCTGTTTGCCTGAATCATGGACGGCCGTGCCACCGGGGGATCTAGGTGCTGCCGCTGACGTCAAGGTCGGGGTTCAGTACGACGCGCTGATCGAAGACGAAGCAGTCACCTTGATAGTGGGCGCCGCCGCACTGTTTGAAGTAATCCAGGATGCCGCCGTCGAGTTGGTACACCTCTTTGAAGCCCGCCTTCTCCAGATACGGCGCGGCCTTCTCGCAGCGGATGCCACCCGTGCAAAACGTGACGACAGGCTGATGCTTCATCTGTTCAGGAAGGCGTTCGACCGCGGCCGGGAAGTCGCGAAAGTTATCGATGCCGATCGATACCGCGCCTTTGAACGTCCCGGCTTCCACCTCGAAATTATTGCGCGTGTCTAGCAGTGTCACTGGCCGGCCTTCATCGAGCCATCGTTTCATGTCGTTCGGGTGCAGCCGAGGCGAGGTGTACTTCTCCGGCTCGATCTCCGGCACGCCGAACGCGATGATCTCGCGCTTGATCTTGACCAGCATCCGGTTGAAAGGCCGCTCGTCGCCGTATGTTTCCTTGATCGGAAACTCGCCGACGCCAGGAATCGTACGCACGCGGGCCAAGACGGCATCCACATCGTTGCGCTCGCCGGCGAGGGATAGGTTCACGCCCTCCGTGCTGAGCAGAATCGCTCCCCTCAGGTTTCGCGCGAGCGTCAGCGTCCGCAGTTCATCACGCGTCGCGACCAGGTTCTCCAACTTGGCAAACTTGTAACCAGCAACGTTCACTACGGGGGCCATGATGCAGATTCTGCCACGAAACGACCGATTGCGAAATGGTGGGCCGCACACGGAAGCCAATCCGACCGTGAGCGACGCCGGATGGGTCGTATCGCGATCAGAGATTCTTCATTGATCAAGGCTTCGGCGCTTCCGGTGTGGGAGGACGGTTACGCTCCACCTTCTGCCAGAAACGGAGCGTTTTTTCCGACTGCATGTCGGCCACCAGCCAGAGCATGCGGGCGATCGATGCGTTTTCGATCAGGTCCTTCGGCGCATTGGTCTTCCAAGTATTGTAGGCGTAATCGGCATTATCGATCGCGCGTCGGAGCAGCGAGTCGTCTCCGGTTGCCCGGTACATCTCCAGGTCCGCCTCGACCAGAAGATGCGAAAACTTGAAACCGTCGCGATAGGCGTTCGTCTTCGGATCCATGAACGTGGCCGCAGCCTTGGCGATGCGCCGGGCGGCCTCAAGGCGCTCTGGCTCGCCGGTGGCACGGTAATAACCGAGTTCGGCACGGATCATCAGGGCGGCGTTGTAGGTCCACTTCATCTCGTTGACGTGCCGGTCCTCGACTTTGATGGCATCGGCGAACAGGCCGTCCTTCGTCTGGAGATGGTCAACCGTCCATTGCACAAGCGCCTGGCCCATTTTGACGGCGTTGGCGGCTTGGGCGGGCGGAAGGAAATGGGCCAGGCGAAAGCCGCCGACAGCAGCGGGCGCGTTGATGCAGGTGTTTTTACTGCCGTCCTTATGACCTTCGTGCCACCAGATGCCGCCGTCGACTTGGCTGTCCCATCCGGAAAGACAGAACTTCATCGTCTGTTGGGCACGCTGCAGGTAGGGCTGTCGACCGGTCTGCCGGCCGGCGGAGCTGGGGGTCGGCGTGCGTGCTCGTCAGGCTATGAGACGCCGACGGCATCTAAATTGATATCGCAGCCCAGTGCCCGCCCGCTGCCTGAACGGTACGGCCGCCACGGAAGCTGGAGCATGACCGCCGGGCTACTGGCGACGCAACGGCACATGGGGCAACGCGTCGGCGGCGTTGCGTTCAAAGCCGACGAACAGGGGCAGCCGGATTAAACGAGTGAAAACTTCCTGAGTTACCGGCGTCTGTACCTGTACATATTTGTAGATCACCGGGCGTACTTGCCATTTTCGCGTTAGCACAACATGAATGATTTCATTTTTCCGACTGACCCCGCCGGGCCTGTAGACGGCGGGAGGTGGCGGACGGGGCTCGGCACGTTGGCGATCGTCCTGCCGATTCCGCTATTGTTGGCGTCCTTCCTATACGAGCAATTCCATTCGCAGCGGTTGTTGCTGGGGTTAACGGGTGTTGTCCTCGGTTGTGGCGGCTTGATCCGGTTCATCCGAACGGCAGGCCGCGGTCAACGCGATTTGGCGGCGGCCTGTCTCATCGCCGGGGGACTGACCATCTGTGCGTCGCTACTGTGGAACTACGCCTACTTGGATTTCTGCACCGCGCTGCGGCGGGGCGGCAAAGACGTGTTTCGCCCAAATTTTCGCCACCATTTCGCCCCGTTTTACGGGAAGCAGGGGGTTTCGACTTGGCGAGCTGCGTTCCCGGCGATCGTGCTGGCGCTGGGTATCTGGGCCGGTGCGTGGTGGTGGAAGCCCGCCCGGCGCCTACGCTGGTGGGGGCTGCCACTGATCATGACGGCGCAACTGACGATGATCGCGGCGCTAGGCGTGTCAGACCTCGAGTTCGTCCCAGGGAAGCAAAGTTTGACGGGATCGGCCGAACGGATTAGCGGGCAAAGCGTTGGATTCCAGCCGTTCCGTGAGGACGCCGCACAGTTCAAGACGGTGCCGCAGTTGTACCGCCAATACGTCGAGCGGATGCCCGGCCTGAGCTGGTTCGGCCAGCACTACCCGCCGGGACCGGCGACCATTTTCCTCCTGGAACGTCGCCTGCACGTCGCGCCGCTCGGCGGATGGGTGTCGGCAATCTTCGTGGTGCTGGCGACACCGTTCATCTATGCGGCTGCCGCTGCCTTGTCGGACCGACCAATCGTGGCCAACGCCGCAACGGTGGCCTACGCCACTGCGACCGGCGGCTTGCTCTACCCGCTGCTCTCGACCACGCCCCTCGTGCTTTTGCCGGGAGCCGTGGCAGCATGGGCATTCGTCCGGGGGATGAAGGGACCGGCGGTGACGGCGGCGGCGCTGGGCGTGTTGCTCGGCATGATGATGGTCGCCTTCGCCCTGGCCAGCTTGGCGGCGGCGTTCTTCGCCGGCGTGCTGGCTTTGGTCTGGCTTGGGTGCCTCGTCGGCCGCGTGGTGAGACGGAAGTACCTGTTCCTGCTCGCGGCGGCCGCGGCCGGCGCGGCGTTCGGTTGCTACTGGCTCTTGAAAACTCAGGCCCACTTCGACCTGTTCCTCAACGCGGCGCAAGCCGCTCATTTGCACCACCTTCAGGCTGCCTCGAACGGCTTCGACAACTTTGACCGATGGTTCTTTCGCTCCACGTGCAACCTGCTGGCGTTCCTATTGATCAACCTGCCCCTGCTGGCCTTGTTCGTCGCAACGCTGTTGCTGTGGCGGTGGCCCGATCGGCACGACCTCGGCCGCCTGCTGTGCCCGGCCGTCACACTCATGGTCCTCGTCGCGGCCGGGTGCGGGAGTTTCTATGCCGAGACCGAGAGGATTTGGATGTTGTTCCTACCGGCGATCGCGCTGGCAGCCGGAACCGAACTGGCCCGCGAAGACTGCGAAACCGAGGTCCGACGGGCCGTCGCTTTGATGACGATGTTCGTCGTGCTGCAAGAGTTGATCTTCATTCACGGTACGACGTGAGCCGTGTCCGCCAAACGGACGACAGGATCTTAGCCCGGCATGACATCGTGGCGGCGCCATCGCCGACGCATCGGATTGGGTGGGACTATATGAAAAGATTAGGAGTAGTCGAGGCGAAGCGGCTGCGCTTCTTCCGCTGCTATGCTCGTTGTAGCAGTTTCCGCGGTGGCCGCGGAGCGTTTACTGTGATTCGAATGGTCGTCGGAGCGGGCGCGGCCACGGAACGGCAACACGTTATCCCGCCTCGCACCTGTTTATGATCGGCCGATCGACTACGCCGCTCAGAGTATGTCGTCGGTGAAGCTAGTCGGATTCATCGTCGAATTTAACGCTGATCGCATTTCAAGATCGTCACCCTGAGACGCGTGCCGCGGAGCAACTTGTTTGCGTTCGTCCACTTGGCCGATGAACGCAAGCACGTGCCGCGCTGTCGCAACTAGCCAAGCCAACGAAGCTGCTGGGACAAAGCACCCCAACGAGCACCGGATCAACGAGTACGCCGTACGCAAAATGATGTCTGTTCTCCGCACAAATACGGAAAAGCAGCATTTACCATCCGCGTGCCTCCCAATAGTCTCGCAGCACTGTTCCGGGTGGCGGCCTGGTTCCTTGGTGGTGAACTCCCATG
>JAQGHK010000448.1 GCA_028288875.1 Phycisphaerales bacterium
ATTAAGAACGACGATTGATCTCCGTTTAGCCAGGAAGCCGGTTTCCCAACTAAGAGCCGCGGGCACGATGCCCGCGGCTCTCTTTTTGTGCGCGAAGGCTTTGGCGCGATGCCGGTTTATCCTCTGCGCGGAGCTGAACGTCGCATTTGAACGGCGTGCGCCCGACCTGGCATTATTTCATCTTGTTCAACTTATTCAGGGAATAGCCCGGTCGGCCGATTGGTTACGCCTTGGTACATTTGAAAGGCACGAAGATGTTGATCGTCACACGATGCTCCGGTTGGGTCATGGGGATTGGTCTGGCGATCGGTTGCATGCTTGCCGCCACGGCGCATGCCAGCGAGCCGGCGGCGCCGGGCGTGGCGGTCGTCGAACTGTTCACGTCCGAAGGATGCTCAAGCTGCCCGCCGGCCGATGCGGCACTGGCTGAGTTGATTCGCGAAAACCGCGGCGGCCATGTGTATGCCTTGGCGTTTCATGTCGATTACTGGGATGACCTGGGCTGGCCCGACCCGTTCGCCCAGGCGGCGTTCACGGCCCGGCAAGGCGAATACCGCCGGGCGTTCAATCTTCAGAGCCTTTACACGCCGCAGGCCATCATTAACGGAAAAGCGGAACTGCTGGGTTCGGATCGTGCTGCGATCCGTCGTGAGGTGGCCGCGGTGCTCAAGACGCCGGCGGTCGGCAGCCTGCAGCCTACGGCATCGCTGGACGGCAAAACCATCAAGGTGAACGTAGCGGCCACGGGACTGCCTGCCGAGACGCTCGTTCGCGTCGCACTCGTGCAGTCCGGGCTATCGGTCGACGTCCGCCGCGGGGAGAACGGAGGAAAGACGCTTACACACGACGGCGTCGTCCGCGTGTTCACGTCGGCCACGCTTTCGAAGGATTTGAAGGCGACGGCAACACTCACAGCGCCGTCCGGCGGCTGGCCGAAGAATTCATCAATTGTTGTGTTCGCACAGCAGCCCGGCGATCTGCACGTTCTGGCGGCCACGGAGATCGCGCTGCCGCGATAAAGCGCGCCAGCGGCCCCGCGCTGGTCGCGTAATCGTGCGAGTGCCTTATGATGACCTGTCGTTCAGAATCGACAGGTGCCGGCCAAAGGGTCGTGTTTGGAAGACGCGGTATTCCGAAAGCTGATCGTCGCCGAGATCGACGCCGTGTACCGGCTCGCCTGCCACCTGACGCATAGCCGTCAGCAGGCCGACGATCTGGTGCAGGAGACGTACCTGCGCGCACTTCGCTCGGCCGGCACGTTCACGCTCGCGGAGCACGGCGTTCGGCCGTGGCTGTTCAAGATCCTGCACAACGTCATCTTCAGCCGCGGCGCCCGACAGAAGCGTGAGCGCGAGGTCATGGAGGATCTGCGGCAGGATATGCCGCCGCCGGAGACGTCCGCCCCGCTCGTGCAACAACATCTGATTGACTGGGACAACGTGGACGAGCGTTTGAAGGCTGCAGTCAATGAACTGCCGGCCGCCTATCGGGTGGCGTTCCTGCTGTCGTCCGTGGAGGGATTGAAATACCGGGAGATTGCGGATGTCACTGAAGTACCAGTCGGCACCGTCATGAGTCGACTCTCGCGGGCGCGGACCGCGCTCGTAACGAGCCTTGCCGGTCTCGCCGCCGAGCAACGTCTCATGCGAGCCCGTACGCCGGCGAAAACGGAGACGCGAGAGACGTAGCGAATTGTGAGTTTATGCTGGACCCGTTGAACGAGACCAATCTCCGCGATCACTTGGCCGCCTTTGCCGACGGCGAGCTCGACGCCGCGCAGGCCGCCGCCGTCTGGGCATATCTCGCCGACGAGGCCAAGGGCCCTGCAGCAATCCGATGGCTCGCCGATCACCAGCAGGTGAACCTCGTCGCGCGACGTGTGTTGAACGTCCCTGCTCCGGCCGAGGTCCGCGATCGTATTTCCGCGATGATCGCAAGCGAGCCGTCATCGGCACCGCCTTCAAGCCTATCGATCACCGGAAATCACTGGCCGCGCCGCATCGGCTACGCGCTGGCGATGGCGGCCGCCATGGCGATCGCAGTCACGGTGAGCAATTCGTTCCTCCGACAAGCGCCAGTGGCGAATGTGTTGCCGCCCGAGCTCGTCACAATGATCAGCCGGGTGCACGGCGAATGCTCGCGCCTGCCGGAGCATCTTCACGACGCTCACTTTGATGAAACCGACCCGCAACTGGCCAAGCTGACCCAGAGCGATCTCGGCGGTAATGGTGCGCCCGATCTCACTTCGGCCGGCTTCCGCTTCATTGGCGCCGGCCCGTGCCCGGCATCCAAAATCCACACGGTCCACCTGCTCTACCGCTCCACCCGGCCACAGGCTTTGGCAGCGGTCAGCATGTTCGTACAGGCCGACACCGGCCAGTTCCCTGCGCTCAAACCTGGCCATGTGTATCGCGTGTCGTCGCCGACCTCACCTTATCCGACGCTCGCCTGGCGATCCGGGAAAGTCATCTACTTTCTACTCGCCGATGACGACCGCACCGAATCAAGCGTACTGCAAACGGTCCACCCCACGCCGGCCGTCGATATCGTCACCGTTGCTGACTAGTCGATCGCCTGATGGCGCATGAGATAAAAGAAGGGAGGCAGCCCAATGCTGCCTCCCTTCCGTGTCATGCCGATTTGGTTGCGCCTCAGGCGGTCGTGCCGTCATCGAGCAGATCGATCGTCTTGTTGCGTGCGAACACGCTGGAGGTCGGGCTCGCACCGACTTTGAATTTTGACGCGTAACCATCGTAATATCCGTCCGGACTCACAACGGCCAAGCCGAACACGTGGGCCGTCGCCGGCACGAGCGATTCGGAGAAGAACTGCGGGCCCTTTGGTTCTGACAACAGGCCGTCAGTGCCGATGTGCAGCGTGTGAAGCTGGTTGCCCTGCTGGAATTTGTCGTCAGTTGTGTGACTCACGACCCAGAGGTATTTCCCGGTCGGATCGGTCGACAGCTGGAAATCCTGACTGGTCGGGCCGGTGGAGGTCGTGTCCCCTGGACGGACGGACGGCCCTTTGACGGTGAATTCCTGCACGAACTTCGGCTTGAACGGGTCGGCCAGCGAATACACGCTCAACTGGCCGGAGCCCGAATCCGTGGCGTATAAAAATTTCCCGTTGGGGCTGATCGTCAGCCAGCAAGAAGCTTTGCCAGGCGATTTCGCGGTGCCGATGTAAGTCGCCTTGCCGTTGGCGTCGTAGTGGAAACTTGCAACGCCGCCGAAAGGGGCGGTGCCGCTGTAGATGACATGGTGCTTCGGATCTTCTACCAGGCCGAGCACCAGCGGCGGATTCTTCGGCAAGCGGGCCTCACCGTTCTTCACGGCCTTGAGCGTGCCGTCGCCATTGATCGAGTACGGCTGCAGCGTATTGGCCAGCGATACGCTCAGATTGGACGGCGTGGCGAAGTTATCCACGAATGCGAACCGGCCGTCGGCGGAGGTCAGTACTTGGGCCGTTGAAAGATTCAGCGGCAACGTGACGGTCGATTTCGGGATCGCATAAAGCCGCCCGCTCTCGCCGACGTTGAATGCCGTGACGTTCGGCGCAACTGTACCGGGCTTTCCTTCGGCACTGTTGCCGCGGTTAACCACATAAAGGTGATCGTTACTGAACGAAAGGCTGATCGGTTGTACCCCGCCCGAACCAAAAGGCGCATTGCTGACGAGCTTCAGCGTGCCATCCGAATGGATGGTGAACGCTGAGATCGAGTTGCTCCCCTGGTTCACTGCAAACAGGTAACGGCCGTCCGGGCTGGCAATGACTTCCTTGTCCGAGTCATCCGGGCCGAGCGCGGGGCCGGCGTTGCGATAGCCGGTGCCGCCGGTCAGAAAGTGACCGTTTGGCAAGGCCGTCAGCGCGCCGGTGCTTGTGTTTTCTTTATAGGCCAGAATCGCATTCTGACCCGCCTCGGGATTGTTCGACTCGATATAAACAAACGTCCCTGCGGCCGGCCCCGTGCCGGACATGAGGGACCGTTGTTCCAACGATTCAAGGTGCGACGATCCGGTGTTCTTCTGATGCATGACACGTCTCCAAAACAGCATTGCGATAGTCTTCCGCTCGGGCACATTGCCCCACGGACGCACCGTTAGTCGCCAACTCGCAGAAAGCCTGACAGGAATAATTTCGGCGATGCGGGAATAGTGCGCCCGCCACATCGGTTATGCGGTTGGCATCTGATGACGACCGCTACGCTGACATCGCCGCCGCCTCGTTCGCACCTCTCGCTGGCATGGCTCGATAGTTATGGCGATGACCTGTATGCCTACGCGATCCGACGCGTTCGCCGACCTGAAACGGCAGAAGATCTGGTGCAAGAAACGCTGCTCGCGGCCGTCGAAGGGTGTGAGACGTTCGCGAATCAATCCAGCGTTCGCACTTGGTTGATTGGAATCCTGCGGCACAAAATCGCCGACCACTTCCGCGACCGATATCGCCACGAACCCGACAATGCTGGCCAAATGGAAGAAGACGCGCTGTTCGACCGTCGCGGCCGCTGGAAGGTTGCCGTCCAGAAATGGGGCGGCGATCCGCAGTGCCTGGCCGAATTGACCGAACTGCGATCCGTGCTGGACGCCTGCGTCTCCAAACTGCCTCCAAGGATGGCCTATCTGATTGCGACGCGCGCGACCCAGGAAGCGACGACCAGCGATCTCTGTGACGAGTTGGCCATCAGTCAGGACAACGCCTGGATGCTCCTCCACCGTGCGCGCCTGCGTCTGCGGCACTGTCTGACGACGAACTGGTTCACGGAGAAGCTCGGAAAGGGGACGCGGGTCGCATGACGCGAAACCTCCTGCAACAGCTAAGCCCGACCTGCCGGCAGGCCGCACAACTTATTTCCAGATTTGACGAGCCTCAGCCCTCGCGGAAAGAACGCTTCGGGCTGGTGATTCATCTGATGATTTGCCGGTCCTGTCGAAGATATCGCCAGCAGACTCGCACGATCGCCAGCTTGCTCCAATGCCGTCAGCCACCGCGCACTCTGAACGCAACCTTGCCCGAGCAGGCGCGCCTTCGGATTCGACATCGCATCAGCCAATAGTTTTTTAAGGAATTTCCATGATCTCACGTACCCGCCTGATCGCCTGCTTCCTGTCACTCACCATTATCGCCGCCGGCCCCGCCACTCAGCCGACACCACCGGCGGTCGGCGACAAAGCGCCCGATTTCACCCTCGACACATTGGACGCCAAGACCGTTCGCTTGAGCGAACTGACGAAGACCGGCCCGGTCGTTCTGCTCGAGCTGCGTGGCTGGGTCGGCTACCAGTGCCCGCTCTGCACGAAACAAGTTCATGACTTCGTCACCCAGGCCGCCGCCCTGCATAGCGCGGGTGCCCACGTCGTTCTGGTCTATCCCGGCTCGGGCGATGATCTAAAACTGCACGCAGAGGAATTTGTGACCGGCAAAGGCCTGCCGGAGGATTTCATCTTCGTCGTCGACCCTGGTTTAAAGTTCACCAGCGATTGGGGCCTGCGTTGGAACAAGGTCAAAGAAAACAGCTACCCCGCCACCTTTGTGATCGACAAGGCCGGCATCGTACGCTTTGCAAAAATCAGCCACAGCCACGGCGACCGGGCGTTGGCCCAAGAGGTGATTAAAGCGCTTTTAGACCACAGCCGATGAGGGAGACATGACGATAGCGATTCGATCGCGAATGGGGCGGGCGACTGCTTGGCAAACATGATCGCCGCGTGGAGGTTGTTCTGACGACGATTGCGGCAACGCAAGCTCTATCGGCCGATTGCTATCACGTGTCTGCCAGATGCTGCTTCGATTTCGACTGCGTCATCTTTCGTGACGGCATCGACCGTAATGCCATCCACGACAACTTTGCTTCCCCAGTCCCTGGGCAAGCGGATCTGCGCCGTCATACCGACGGGCAATTCAACGATCAAGCGAAATCCTGTCGGTGAAGCATTCCAGTCCACGGCAATTGGGCCCTTGGCTGTCGGCACTTTGCCGCGAGCCCATGTGACGGCGCTGGACTTGCCAGCACATCTAGGCCTGATGACCGCTCGCGAAAACCTGGGTTCAAGGGGCTCGACGCCGAGAACCTTACGCGGGATCAGATTCGCCGGGGCGGCGCCCCACGCGTGGTTCCAGTCCTGGTTGGGCTTGTACTTCTGGTCCCACGCCTCAAGGGCAATCGTGCTTCCCGTCTCTTCCACCATGTGGCGCCAGCTTCGATCCCCCGGAGCCAGCATCAGGGCGATGGCATCGTTGCCCGCGGCGTTGTCGAACAGGCCGTCCATCAGGAACTGCGCGCCGTAAACACTGCACGCCATCCCGCGGCCCTTCACATATTCCGTGACTTTCTGGCAACGGTCACGAGGGACAAGGCCGAACGCGAGCGGGAACATATTCGCGTGCTGGCTGCTGTGCACGCTTCCTTCGCCGTCAATATAAAGCCCTGTCGTCTTGTCGAACAACTTGTCATTCAAGGTCGCGAGCGATCGATCGGCGGCAACCTGAAACTCTTGCGCGTCGCGAGTCATCTCGAGCGCGGTGGCCATTTTTGCCAACAGCGCGAGGGATCTACAATGAAACGCATTGACGACGGTATTGATCGGCTTCATCTCGTAGCCGTCCCGCTCTTTCACGGGCCAGTCGACGATGTCCTTCAGATGGTCCTTCGTCAGATGAATTGCCTGGTTGACCGAAGGCGGAACCTGAGCTGTCGAGATCAGGCCGTCGTCACGCGCTAGGGCAAGCAGGCTTTTCGCCTTCAGGTCCGGGTACGCATTTCGGAGGGCGTTCAAGTCGCCGGTGTAAAGATAGTTGTTCCACGCGCACAGCACCGAGAACATGCTCCACTCGGTCGGCCAAGTCGGATGGTCGATCAGATATTGATCGGTGAACGGCGGAAGCGTGAGATCGCTTGTGCAGCAGTACCAGCCGAGGCCGTTGATGAACGCGTCGGCCTCGTAAGGTTTGCGCTCGCGGTCGCCATCGACAAAGATGCCGGCAAAGCTCGTCGCTTTGATGGAATATTTACAAAGGTCCCACACCGCATTCAGCTTCTCATTCGACGACGAAAACTCAGCCGCCCCGTCATCAAAAGGATAGTTCACCGCAAGTTGGACGACGGCTTTGGTGAGCTCTTCAGGCGACGTTCCTTCTGGCACCCCCGCCAACTCCGCATAGCGAAAGGGCATGACCGGCCCGATGCGCTCCGGCATCCGCCGAGCATCATTCTGCGTCAGCGTCGCGAAACCATCAGCGATCGTGGTCTGCAGAAATCGGATCGACCCGCCCGGGTTGGCGTCCAGATGATCGGGCGATGCA
>JAQGHK010000479.1 GCA_028288875.1 Phycisphaerales bacterium
TACTTCGGGTCTGAAAAGCTGGCGGCGGAGTTCATGCGGACATTCGCTTCGATGGTCCTTCGAGTGCCGCAACTGGACATTTTGGAGTCGGTCGTGCCCGAGAAACTCCGCGCGGTCCCCGACCACCATTCGGAGGCGCCGGCCGAAGCGCATGCGTTCGAGCGGGCCGCGCCTGACCTGTCTTAACTCCGCCGTCTAGGCAATCCCCTCACGCGGCCCGCCGTTCCTCGCCCGCGTGATCCTGCGGCGTCGAAGCTCCTGGACCGGGTAATCCCATGTCCGTGACCGTGTTGGGCTCTCTCGTGACGCCAATGCACCTTAGATTGCACGATCGCAGGGCATAGCGCAGAACCCGCCTGACGCGGACCTCGGATGGCACGTTGTCATTGATCGGCCGTAGCCGAATTACCCATACGTGGTTGTCCAATGCTGCCCCCTAGCCAAGATGAGGCGCAGTTGTAGGCCTCTCCCGTCGCTCCTCATCTTCATCATCTTCACGCGCCTTCGCCAAGGTGCGCCCAAGGTGTGGCCACACCTTCGTAAAAACAACCAAGATGAGGTCATATTACGAAGATGTGGTTTAGTCTGGTGGGGCCTCAACTTGGTAGCGCCCACGTCCACGGGCCCGAGAAGCCATCTTTCGACGTCACGATTTTTAGGTTTTCACGTGCTTTGCGAATCGACCAGGGGGAGAGCCCGCTTTTTGCGCCCGCCGCTTCGATCTCGGTTTGAGGCAAAGGACCATCACTCAGGAGCGTTTTAAGCCACGGGATAGCGGCACCGGTCTTGGTTCGGGGGATTTCATTGGCGACCAGCGTTTCGGACGCGGTCATCTCGACAGAGCCGGTTTCCCAGTGGATCGCGCCATCAACGATCGAACATGCAAGCCCGTTCTGGTCCGCCGTGATATTCGTCTTAACGGCGACGAGTGTCCGGCGGCTTTTCGAGTCAGGGTCCTTCGAGAACAACCAGGCTGTTCTGGACAGCGCGACGAACGCCAATGAACCCATCGCGCGATAGACGGCGTTCGTGCCGCCCCCTTTGTTCAGGTGAGTAACAATCACCACGGCAACGTCGAACTCCGCGGCAAGCTGTACAAGCGGCGTCAGCAGCTGCCGGACTTCGGCATCTTTATGTGCGTCGACACCGGCGACGTAGTTGTTGATGGGATCGATGACCAGCAGCCGCGCGTCGCCTACCGTCTCGAGCGCGTCCCGGATAGCATCGAGATCACGCAGCGTCACCGACTGTTCGCGTCCGTCACGCACCAGGGTCGGGAGGATATGGATCCTAGAGCAGTCCGCGCCAGCCTTGAGCAGTCGGGGTTTGATTGTGTCTTCCGGATCGTCCTCCGCAGACATAAGGATGACCGATCCTCGGCGGCATCGGCCCGTTCCATCTGGCCATTCTCCCCCACTAGAGACGCGGGCTGCGAGGTCCATCGTCAGCATCGACTTGCCGCATCCGGGATCGCCTAGCAGGGCATTCACCTTCCCGCTGGCGATCCTGTTTGGCCACAGCCAGTTGACCTCGCGTTCCTGGATTGAATCCATGCAGACCAGCTTGGCAATCGGCGGGCGGCGTTCGATCGGGGCAGCGGCGGCTAACCTGAAAAGGTCGTCACGAAGGTCATCGGGTGCCCTGGCATCCTGCGCGTCGATCCAGTCGACCACGTCGAAGCCGGACGGTGTTTCGCCATCCGGGTGTGCGAGGTTCACGATCCGGACTTTGGCCGGCGGCGTTAGCTTTAAGAGAACGCCTGCCACGTCGCGAGCGTATCCGCTGCCTGCTTCGTCCTGATCAGCGAGCACCACAACCTCACGTCCGGCCAGTGGACGCCAATCCGATTTGGTGGCCGATTCCGAACCGAACGCGCTTGTTAACGCGATCACTCCCAGGTTACGTGCGGCATCAACGCACTTCTCGCCTTCGCAAACGAACACCGCGCCAGCAGTCGATACCGACAGCTCACCGACGCGATAGAGAGGCAGGCCGTCGGCAGTCTTTGGCTTTTCGCTGACCCATCCTGCCCCGGTGTGACGGATCGGCACGCACACCTTCTCGTCACCAGGCAGATCAAACCGAAGGATCTGCATCACTTCGACGCCGGCGGTATCGCAATAGGACCAGGCACCACCAAGGGGGCCACCCTTGGATCGGCTAAGGCCCGCGATCAAGGCGCTCCGCTCCTGCGGCGGATACTTCTTGGCCTTCTGCTTTTGGTACGGCTGATTGTTCATAAGATGACTCGTTTTCAATCCCAAGGCGACACAGACGTTGTCCGTCTTGCAGCCCGCGTGGCAGTGCAGAAGAATGCGGCCACCTTCTCCTTGGCCAATGCTCAATGAAGGGTTTCGATCATCGTGCGACGGGCAGCGGGCGATCCAGCCACCGGGCACAGACTTCACATGTTCGAGCTGGCCAAGAATCTCATTCAGGTCGGTCATCGAACCCCTTGAATATCCACACCGGTGGACATTTACGGCCAAAAAAACACTGCGTTCATTCACGGCGAGCCGAAATGGATTCGGCCCTCTCCAATGCTTCCCGCGGGAAGCGGCGAAGGACGACTTTCGAACCTGGGATAGCAACGGCGATCGGCTGGGCGAGCAGGCCCTCGTGCACCCACCGCCGGATCGTTCGGGGCGTAACCCGAGCTCTGGCAGCAATTTGAGCGTAGGTGATGGTGCACTCGTCAGGCATCTGTCGGGGATAGACGCACGATCGGTGTCCTGGGGTGTGGACGACTGCCGACCTGGTGAAGTCGATGAATTCCATTGCGACAGTGTGGGAGGTCGACCGCGCCGGAAATAGACGTCGTGATCTAAATTTCTGAGAAAAGCGGATCACGTAGGGGATTTCCGGCCCGGGCGGGCGCGGTCAAATCGGGGACCGGCGGCAAGGTGCTGCTGGAGCAAACAACGGAGCCAGCATGAGCCAGATCCCGCCGACCGCGATGAACGTTACCCGCCGATTTACCTACACCCACC
The DNA here is from genome assembly GCA_028288875.1 of Phycisphaerales bacterium. Lineage (GTDB taxonomy): Bacteria > Planctomycetota > Phycisphaerae > Tepidisphaerales > Tepidisphaeraceae > RYN-431. The sequence goes on from JAQGHK010000479.1 coordinate 2,991, forward strand.
CCGGCCAGCCTGAAATCACGTTTGGAGTACACCTGACGCAAGTTCTGCCTGCACTGATTGCGAGCGGCCTTCGTGAACACACGCACGAAACCGACCAGCTGACAGTCGGGGCCGCCATACTGAGTTTGTGTGACATCGCCGTTCAGGCAATCAAGCGGTTTGAAGGCTTAAAACTTCGTCACCTACGTGTATTGGCCCGGCTTTCGCCAGACGATGTAGCCCGGCTCGGCCTCCTGGATGACCTTCTGCCCGCTGCACGAGATGTCATTCCGGACTATGTCCTGGCTATGGTCGCCGAGAAGAAGATTAGCTGTGAGGAAGCCAAGACGCAGACCCGGGAAATGTTCGAAAACAATGCGAGGGGGATGTTGCTAACGTCGCCTGAATTCCTTGATTTCGTTTTCAACGTCATCACAGGCGAGGCCAATTTTCGGGATGCCGCGGTAGGTTGAGAAACCCCGCTACCTTGGACCTCGGGCCGGTGCCGTTGTTACGCTGCCCCGCATGCGAAACCGACTGTTCGTCACGGCGGTGTGCTTGGCGTTGAGCGGATGCGTCCAGACACTCCAGCACTACGTGATCGAGGACACCCGAAGCGGTCACAAATACTTAGCGAAGGGGATCCTGGACGACATCTCGGGGCCGGGCATCCGATTCAATGACGGCCTTAGCGGCAACACAGTGCGGGTCGAAGCGTTCAAGCTGACGATCATCTCGCCGGCCGCTTACGACGACGCCGAAAAATCGGGCCGGGCGCCCTAATGGGCACGCCGCGAGGGTCAGCAATCCCGGTCCGCATCACGCCGGAAAACTTGGCGGAGTTGCGATCGCGCGCTGGCGCGAAGGGCCAGAGCCTGACGTGGTACATCCTGACAAGGCTTGGCCTCGATCCGAAGTTGAGCGACGGCGGTCGTGTAGAGCATGCCATCAAGACGACGCCGGGTATCGCACCGCCACGACGATCCAATCGCTTGCCGGTCCAACTTACCGCCGAGGAGAAGGAACGATTTCAGCAGCTCGTCGCCGCCAGCGGGAAATCGCAGTCTGCTTACGTGCACATGCGGCTTGGTATCGAACCGCGGGAACGTGGCCGGCCTGGTCACCGACGATAGCGACGAAAACGCCCCGGCCGCCAAGGCCGGGGCGGGACTGAAAGTTGCAATGACAGAATACTGACTTAGGCGCCGCCCGCTGCACGCGAGGCGGCACGTGCCACTAGGTCGAATCTGACGCCGTTGTGAACGTGCGGCGACAGGCACTGGCCGGAATCGACCCGACGCCCGATGAGGATCTCGGCACCGATCTTGAACATGCAAAGCCCGCCGACCGGCACCCGATCGGCGCAGTCTTCATCCCACACGAACATGGGTTCACCGCGAACGTTGTTGAATGCGCGACGCTCGTTTCGACTCATTCGATCGATACCAACGCGAATGTTGTGCGGCCGGGTCCGCTTTGGCTGTGGCTGCCGCCGTATGGCGGTCGGTTCCCTGTAGTTCATGTAATGCTCCTGCATGAGAAAGTGACTCGCCGGCGTCCACACCGGCCACGTTTTTCAATTGTAGTCAAAACGCGCTACAGTCCGCAAGTCAGATTTTATGCCGGGATTTTGTAGCGGCGCAAAGCTACACTGCGGAGATGCCGATCGACCTAGCCAAGCTCAAGCGCGCCCGGGAAAAGGCGGGGTTATCTCAGGAGGAAGCCGCGCTGGCGGCCGGCTTGTCTGCTGAACGGCAGAACGCGCGCCAGCGGTGGAACTCCATTGAAACCGGGCGGAAATCCGACGTAAGGATCAGCACTATCGACCGCATTGCGGCGGCGCTGGGCGTGAAAGCCGGAAGCCTATTGAAGTGAGGGCGTTAAACCTGGCAGTGCGCCCAGTCGGCGATGGTTAGCGCGCCGGTGTCGGGCCGAGTGCGATAGGCGCTTTAGTCGCGGCGACTCAGAGACTTTAGATAACCATCAATGAAGAATCTGGCCTTTTCTTCGGCAGAATTGAGCATATGCGAGCGACTGATGCTGTCCGCGACTCGTTCTGCGGCGCCGAGTGCGTCTGCTACGGATATCGTTTTCCCGACTGCAGCAGCTTCCGCGACGATGCGGTCGGCTAACTCGACGTGCAAAGCGAAACTCGGACCGGCGATCGGCCGTTGATTGAGAACCGGTGACAGCCGCAATTCTATTGCTTGGATCGCCGAGGTCATCTTGAC
>JAQGHK010000584.1 GCA_028288875.1 Phycisphaerales bacterium
GAGGTATCCAATAGATCGTCGATGACTTGCTTTTGTGCGTCCGCACTATGGGCGATCGCCTCGACGGCCTGCGCCAGGGCTCCTTCCGGCACCATCCCGTCCTTCAGCAGCTTGCTCCAGATGAGGATCGCCGACAGCGGCGTGCGCAGCTCGTGGGAGACGGTGGCGAGAAACTGGTCTTTCATCATCGCCACCTGCTCGGCCTCGGCGCGAGCGAGGCGCTCTTGTGCCAGCAATTGCTCGCGCTCCTGCTCGGCGCGTTTGCCCTCGGTCATATCGCGGAGCACCTTCGTGAACCCGCGCGGCTGCCCTTGGTCGTCCAGCATCGACGAGGTCACGCCGCTGGCCCAAAACCGCGCCCCGCCCTTTCGCAGCTGCCAGCGGTCGTCCGAAGCCCGACCTTTTTGTGTGGCCGTTTCCAGTTCACGATCAAATTCTCCGGCAGATTGATCTTCGGGCGTAAACAAAACAGCGCCTGACTGACCAATAAGTTCATCGGATGTATAGCCGAAGATTCGTTCCGCACCTGGGTTCCACGACGACACGCGTCCGTCGAGCCCAAGGGTGAATACCGCATGGTCTCGAGCGTTCTCGACGAGCAGGCGGAACCGCTCCTCGCTCTGGCGCAGCGCGGCCTCGGCCTCCACACGGTCGTGGATGTCGACCGAAGCGCCGAACCATCGGGTAATTTCATGCGAGTTAGGATCTCGATAAGGCTCGCCCCGCACAATAAACCAACGATACGCGCCCGCTGCCGACCGTATTCGGTGCTCGACAGCAAAACGGCCGCCCGTCTGTCGCGCTTCGTTGAAGGCCGCCATCGTCGCAGGCCCGTCGTCCGGGTGGATGAAATGAGCGGCGACCTCAGCCGCCGTTGCCGGGTCAAACGTCGCGCCGGTGTATTCCGACCACTGACGGTTGAAGAAGACGACACGGCCATCGGCGTCGGTGATCCAGACGATCTGCGGCACGGCGTCGGCCATCACCCGGAACCGCTCCTCGCTCTCACGCAACTGTGCCGCGGCTCGCGCCCGCTCGACCGCTGCCCAGGTGCGCTCCGCGACCTCCCAGACAAGCGTGATGGCGGTCTTCGACCATTGTCGGGGAGACGTGTCAGCCAACATCAGCACGGAGATCAGCCGGCCATTCTTAACAAGCGGCGCGCCCAGCACCGACCGCATGCCGATAGCGTCGTATTGTTCGACGGCTCGCGCATTGAATAAGGGAAAATCGGCGAAGTTTGGGACATTCAGCAGGCGGCCAGCACGCAGGAAGCGGGAGAGCGCCGGCAGGTCTGAAATGTCATAAATGCCGGCGAACTTGTGCAGGCCTTCACGCGTGTCCTCCCTGACAACCGTGCCGACGGTGCCGGTTTCGTTCCACTCGACGTAATAACACCAGCCGGCATCGAAGTGCTCGCGCAGCAGGCGACTGGCCACGCCTTGGATCGCCACCGGATCGGTCAGCGGGCGGAGAGCGTCGCTCAACCGAAGCAAAAAAGCCTGCCGTTCTTCGCTGTCGCGTAGCTCTGCCTCGGCGCGAGCGCGCTCCACGGCCGACCAGGTTCGCTCGGCCGTGTCCTGAATGAGCGACACTTCGTCAGCCGTCCATTTCCGTGGCAGAGCCGATTGAGCGGTGAGGCCGGCAACGACCTGGCCGTCTTTTACCAACGGCACGCCGATATACGCACGGATCTGGATCGCGGCGAACGCCGCTCGCTCGGCCGGCGAGAGATCGGAATCGGCTTCCACGTCCTCGACGATGATCGGACGGCCCAGAAGGTGGGCCGTATACAATTTCTGGCCGAACGAAGCGACCGGATATCGTCCGGCCAGCGATGGCACGCCGTCGACATAATCGCGCTCGATGACGTAGTCCGTCTGGAACACTTCGTAGTACGCCACGCGGTTGACCTGGAACTGCGTGCCGAGCACGCGGACGGCCTCGGCCTGGATCTCAACCGGGTCCGCCAACGGGCGCAGCGCGTCGCTGAGGCGAAGCAGGAAGGTTTGACGCTCCTGGCTCGCTCGCACCGCTGCGAGAGCGCGGGCCCGTTCCAGGCGCGGGAAAATGATGTTGGCAACGGCGCGAAACAGCTCAAGCTCTGAATCCCGCCAGTCGCGCGGGCGGCGGTCCGAGAAAGTGATGTAGCTCTTCCACTCGCCGAGATGAAAGAAAGGAATGCCGACACAGGCGTGAACATCGATTTGGTCGTAGGCATGCGGATCCGCGCGGGAATCGGCGTGCGTGTTGCGAATGATCATCATCTCGCCGGCGAGACTGGCACGCTCGAACTCCGGCGTCAGGAAATCTTTGATGTAGAATTCACCCTTGAGACGCGCCACGCCCGGCCGGCCCCAGAAGTAACTGACGTTGAGCTGTTTGTCGCGCGACAGGTCGACGTCGATGAACTTGCAGCTGGCAATGTCCAAGTAGGCGCCAATTTTCTCGCCGACCCTTTGAAGCATTTCATCGGCCGACGCAAGGCGATCGAAGTCGTCGGTGATGCCTGCGAGGAATGCGGTGTTCGCGTCGTGCCGCTTTTGGTCGGTGATGTCGCTGAAGACGACGGCAACGCGGTGACTTCCCTCGCCGCCGACGCGGAATACAAAGAAATCAAACCATGCCTTGAGCGGGGCCGCATACCGCTGATGCCGCTCGCCGATTCCCGAGCGGGCCACGCGACCCCAGATTTCCAGCCAGTAAGGCTCGTAGCCGGGGTCAATCTCCAGCAATTGGCGCCCGACATAGTCGACTCCGGTCATCCGCATCGCAGCCGGATTCGCCGCGAGGTACAGCAGGTCCGTCGTCTGCCCCTGCTCGTCGAAGAATACTTCAGCCAGCAGGAAGCCCTCATCCATCGCTTCAAACAGAGACTGGTACTCGGCGTCACGGCCGAGATTCGCGTCGACGGCCAGTCGCCTTTCCCGCTCCTGCTCCGCCACGACCCGCGGGGTGGTTTCGATCGCGATCAGCAGCAGTCCACCGATATTCCCGCCGTCGTCGCGCAGGGGAGACACCGCATAGGTGAAGCATGCATCGGTCATGCCGCCGTGGCGCGGCGTCTGGACGTGCTGGTCTTCGATCAAGACCGACTCGCCGCGCATGACCCGGCTAAAAACGGATCCGTTGATCGACTCGATCCCTGGCAACACCTCTTTGTTCGGCTGCCCGAGCGTCGCTGGGTGCTTGATTCCGAACGTTGCGGCGTAAGCATCGTTGTAGATCTGGATAAACTCCGGCCCCCACACGACGGCCATTGCCAGCGGCTGGGCCAGCATGATGTCCACGGTCGATCGCAAGATGCGGGGCCAGCCGTGCATCGGGCCAAGCGGCGTGCCGGCCCAATCGAACGCCGAGATTGTGGCCGACAAATCATTCGCCATAAATTCTTTGCTCGCGTCGCCGGCCGCCCGTTCACTCGCTCGGCAACGCTACCCCGGTGGAATATGCCCGATCAACAAGTTGTTCTGCACCAATCATAGACCCGTAGCCGCGGCAAGAATCATTGATAACCGCCGCCTGGCAACCGCCATGAATGGCTCGAGAAGTGTTGCGGTATCTCACGATGCAGCCGGCAGGAACGGTCGCTGATCGGATCAATGCCATCAATTTCAGAAGCCCGACGTGATCAACCAAACGACGCCGCCAGACGTGCCGTCGCCCGCATTCGGCAAAGTCGTTTAGACTCGACTGCAGCGAACGTAACGCCCAAGCACCCTCTGCCCGACGCCTGTTTCGCCGTTATGGCCACGCGGCCAACTCGGCCATCCCTC
>JAQGHK010000603.1 GCA_028288875.1 Phycisphaerales bacterium
CCCATGCTCTCGCCGTTCAAACCGGACGGCACCGTCGACACCGCCGCCGCCGGGCGAATCGTCGAGCGTCTGCTCAGCGCCAAGACCGCCGGCATCTTCCCGCTCGGCACCACGGGCGAATCGGCCTCCATCCCCAAGGCCGAGAAGTTGAAACTCGTCGCCGCCACCGTCAAAGCCGTCAACGGCCGGGCGATGAACTACGCCGGCATCAGCAGCAACGTCTTCGCCGACTCCATCGAACTCGCCACCGCGTTTGAAGGCGAAGGCGTCGACGCCCTCGTCGCCCACTCGCCCAGCTATTTCCAGATGACCGACGGCGACATGCAAGCCTACTACCTCAAACTGGCCGACCGCGTGAAACTGCCGCTGCTCCTCTACAACATTCCCGTCACGACGCACCAGACGATCAGCCTGCCGGTCGTCGAGAAGCTGATCAAGCACCAGAACATCGTCGCCATCAAAGACAGCCAAGGCGACGCCAAACGGCTGACTGATCTACTGGCGATCACCGGCGGCCGCGGCGGCTTCCCGGTGTTGCTCGGCAGCAGCGCGTTCTTCACCCACGGCCTCAAGGCCGGTGGCGTCGGCCTGATCCCAAGCGGCAGCCACATCCTTCCGGCGGAATACGTTCAAATGTTTGAAGCCGCGATCGCCGACAACTGGGCGGAAGTCGAACGCCTGCAGCACGCCACCGATGAAGCCGTCAGCGTTTACGTCAAAGGCCGCACCATCGGCGAAGGCCTGGCGAAGCTGAAAGCAATTCTCGACAAGCAAGGCATTTGCGGCCGCACGATGCTGCCGCCGCTGCGCGACAACACGGAGGCCGCGTGAGCAGCAACCTGCCGATCCTCGGCCTCACCATGGGCGACCCCGCCGGCATCGGCCCTGAAATCTGCGCCAAAGCCGTCGCCCGGGCGAGCACTTTCAACACTTGCCGCCCGCTCGTCATCGGCGACGCGCGCATCATGGCAAAGGCCTGCGAATACGCGAAGGTCGATCTCAAAATCAACATCGTCAGCGACGCCAGCGAAGGCAAATACCGGCCCGGCGTGCTGGACGTGTTCGATCACTGCAAAGTCGACTTCGACGAATTCAAACTCGGCAAGGTCACGAAAACCGCCGGCAATGCCGCGTTCGAAGCCGTGCGGGCGGGCATCGAAGGGGCGATGAAAAAGAAAATCGCCGGCGTCGTCACCGCGCCGATTCATAAGGAAGCGATCGTCCTCGCCGGCCATCACTTTCCGGGTCACACTGAAATCTTCGCGCATTACACCGGCACGAAAAACGTCACGATGATGCTGGCCGCCGGCGAGTTCCGCGTGGTGCACGTCAGCACGCACGTGAGCCTGCGGGAAGCGTGCGACCGCGTCACCCACGAGCGCGTGCTGAAGGTGATTACGCTAGGCCACGAAGTCTGCCAGCGCCTGGGCATCAAGAACCCGAAGATCGGCGTGGCCGGCCTGAACCCGCACGCCAGCGACGGCGGCCTGTTCGGCGACGAGGAAGAAAAGCACGTCCGCCCCGCCGTGGCCGAAGCGAAATCCAAAGGCATGAGCGTCGAGGGCCCGCTGCCGGCCGACACTTTCTTCGCCAAGGCCGTCAGCGGCGCTTACGACATTTGCGTCGCGATGTACCACGATCAGGGCCACATCCCGGTCAAGTGCAAGGGCTTCAAGTTCGACCCGGCCACCAACCAGTGGACCAGCGTCCGCGGCATCAACGTCAGCCTCGGCCTGCCGATCATCCGCACCAGCGTCGACCACGGCACCGCCTTCGACCAAGCCGGCCTCGGCACCGCCAGCGATGAAAGCCTGATCGACGCCATCGAGTACGCCGCGAAACTGGCTGCGATGCCCGCGTAAAATCTTATCCCCTCTCCCTTGTACTCACGGGAGGTGCCGGGGCACGCGGGTTAGGGTGAGGGCGAGCGTCAGAAACATCGCCAGTCCAATTGTTCAACAATGCCACGCATCCTTGTCATCGCCGACGACCTCAGTGGTGCCGCCGAAATCAGCGGCATCGCCACCCGCTACGGCCTGACCACGCAACTGCTCCGCTCACCCGCCCCGCCGCCCACAAGCATCGATTGCGTCGTCTACGACACCGACAGCCGCCTGCTATCAACCGAGGCCGCCGCAGAAAAGACCGCCGCCTTTGCCCAAGCCGCCCGGGCTGGCGCGTTTGATCTAATCTACAAAAAAACCGATTCCGTCCTCCGCGGCGAACCGTTCGCGGAGATCAACGTCGTCGCCCGCCGCTTCGGCCGATCGGACGTGCTGTTCGTCCCGCACAATCCATCCCGCAACCGCTGCATCACCGGCGGCCGCTATCACATCGCCGGAGTGCCGCTGCACCAGACCGAATTTGCCGGCGACCCGCTTCATCCGGCGACAACGGACGACGCCCTCGCCCTGCTTCGCGATCCCACCGGCACGGCCAAGTGCATCCCGCCCGGTTCGCCGGTCGACGGCTTCATCCTCGGCCACGCCGGTTCCGCGGCGGACGTGCAAACCTGGGCCGCCGCGTTCGATCCCGCCAAGCAACTCGCCGCCGGATCGGCCGACCTGTTTGATGCGATCCTCCGCCGCTTGCGGACGGGCAAGGCCACGCCGCCCGCGGTTGCTATCAAACGCCCGCTGCTGTTCGTCAGCGGCACCGCCAGCCAAGGCTCGGCTGCGCTTAAAACCAGGTTGAAGCAGGTGGATCGTTTGCTCGCCATGCCGGACGAAGTCTTCACGCTTGGCGTTGGAGCGACGCCGGAAATCGAAGCATGGGCGGCGGCCGCGGAAGCGTGTCTTGTTCGAAAAGGCGAAGCGATGCTTGCGATTGATCGGCCGTCAGAAGGCGGCGCGGACAAAGCGGAACTTCTGCAATCCGCCTTAGTCGCCACGGCACAAATCGTCCTCGCCAAAACCGCCGTCAAAACGGTCGCTTGCGAAGGCGGCGCGACGGCCGCGGCGCTCTGCGATCGGCTCGGCTGGCAGCAGTTTGTGATCGAAGCAGAGATCGCGCCGGGCATTGTTTTGCTGCGATCGACGGCCGCCGCGCCGCGGCTGATCGTTAAGCCCGGCAGCTATGCATGGCCGCAGATGAACGCGGATGAACGCAGATAGAAATTGCCTTGGCCTTATCTTCGTTCATCCGCATTTATCTGCGTTTATCTGCGGCCGATCAACCTCTCAAATCTGTTAGCTGCTAAACTGCTCTCGAATGCCTCGCACGCTGGACCTGCTTACCGATCGCGTCGATCTCTCGCCCGCCGAATTGCCGGCGGCCCGCATCGATGCGCTCTACGTGCACGTGCCGTTTTGCTTCCATAAATGCCACTACTGCGACTTCTATTCGATCACGCGCCAGACGCCGGAGCGGATGGACCGCTTCGTCGATCTGCTGCTCACCGAGGCGGATTTATGGTCGGCCCAGCGGCCGCGACCCAGCACGATTTTTTTCGGCGGCGGCACGCCATCACTGCTGCCGCTGAAAGCCATGCGGCGCCTGCTGACCGGCCTGCACGACCGGTTGGATCTGTCGGCCGTCGATGAATGGACGATCGAAGTAAACCCGGCCACGGCAGACGGCGATTACCTCCGCATGCTCCGCGACGCCGGCGTGAACCGGCTGAGCTTCGGGGCCCAGTCCTTCGACCTGGCGGAACTGAAGACACTCGAACGCCACCATGAGCCCGCAGACGTTGAACGCAGCATCTCGCTCGCCCGCGAGGCGGGTTTTGAGCGGCTGAATCTCGACCTGATCTACGCCATCCCTGGCCAGACGATGGCGTCGTGGCAGCGGTCGCTGGAGGCGGCGTTGGCCCTCGGCGTGTCGCACTTATCCTGCTACGGCCTGACGTATGAGCCGAACACGGTGATCGCCGTCCGCAAACGCCTCGGGCGGCTGACGGCGATTGAGGATGATGTTGAACTGCAGATGCTGCACGTCACGCGAAAGCGGCTCGCCGAGGCTGGGTTTGAGGCGTACGAAATCAGCAACTATGCGCAAACCGGGCAAGCGTGCCGGCACAACTTGGCCTACTGGACGGGGAAGAATTACATCGGCCTCGGGCCGAGCGCGGCGTCGCATGTGGATGGGCATCGGTTTAAGAATCGGCAGCACTTGGGCGACTGGGAATCGGCCGTGCCCGGCGGGTCATTGCCGGTGGTGGAACATGAGATTCTGTCGGCTGACGAGCGGATCGAAGAGCGATTGATGCTGGAATTGCGGCTCGGCCGGGGCGTGCGGTGGGCGGATTACTTGGCCGATTTGAGAGATAAATTCGCGACGCCGCTGTCCCATTTGAAGGGCTTGGGCCTCATTGCCGTCGATTCAGACGGGTTTCGCCTGACGGAGCAGGGAATCGATGTCGCCGACGGTGTCGCGGCGGAATTTTTCGCGCGATAGTCGCCGCCTCCGGCTTTCATCAAATAAAGCACCACCCCCGCCCGATCCGTCTATAATCGGGCCATGAAGTATTCCTACGGCGAGTTCGACGGGGAAGAATTTCCGAGCCAGGACAAGCTGTTCGGCTTCGATCAGATGATGCAATTCATCCTTGAGTACGGCGACGAAGCCCTCAAGGCCATGCAGCAGATGATGAAGAACCCGCAGGACGACCAAGTGTCGGAACTGCTGGAACAGATGATCAAAGACGGCATGCTCGACAAGGACGGCAAGGGCAAGCTGAAGCTAACTCCCAAGGCCGTCAATAAAATGCAGAGCAAGGCGCTGATGGAGGTGTTCAAAAACCTCAAGCAGGGCCAGCGCGATGGCCACGAGAAAATCACCGCCGGCGCGAACGGCGAACGCATGGAAGGCACCAAGGCCTACCAGTTTGGCGACCCGATTTCCGATCTGGATCTGCACCAGACGCTCCGCAACGCCATGACGCGAACGGCCAAGGGTGGTGCATCGATGCCCTCGATCGCCCCGCCGCGCGGCGATGGTGGCAAAAACCCGGTGAAGATCCCGTTCGCCGAGCGCGATTTCGAAATCTATCAGCGCGAAGGCATGACCAGTGCGTCGACCGTCGTTCTGATCGACATGAGCGGCTCGATGATGCGCTACGGTCGATTCCATTCGGCCAAGAAAGTCGCTTTGGCCATGCTGGCGCTCGTCCGCCAGCGGTTCCCGCAGGATTCGATCGACTTCGTTGGTTTCTATTCCGGCGCGAACAAGATCAGCGAGCTGCAACTGCCGCTGACCATGCCAAAGCCCGTCACGGTTTATGATTATCAGGTTCGGCTGAAGGTGCCGTTGAATCAGCTCGATCAAGCTCCTCAGCACTTTACAAACCTGCACATGGGCCTGCAGATGGCCCGGCGGATTCTGCGTCGTCGCGGCGGCGAGAACAAACAGATTTTCGTCATCACCGACGGCCAGCCAACGGCGCACGTTGAAGGTGATTTCTGCTATTTGCTCTACCCGCCGGACCCGCGCTCGACGGCCGCCACGCTGAAGGAAGCCGTAGCAGCCGCCCGCGATGGCGTGCGCATTGCCACGTTCGCGCTCATTGAAGATTATTACGGCATGGACTGGGTGGGTTTTGTCGATCAGCTCACCAAGCTGACCAAGGGCGTGGCGTTTTACACGTCCAGCGGCGAACTGGCGAACTGCATCATGGAGAGCTACTTGAGCGGGCGAAAGAAGAAAGCCCACTTCGCGTAAATCGTGATCGGCCGCACGCTACGACTGCGTCGTGATGCGAATCAACGGTACAGTCAAACTGGCCCAGATCAGCCGCGTCCACCATCGCGTCGGCAGCCAGTCGCGCACCGTCCAGAATGCGGCGGGTGCCCCCCACATCAGCGAGCGCTGAGCGATATCCACGCCCCAGTGGCTGCCGATGCACGCGACAAATGCGAAGTTCAGCCCCCACCATGTGACGGCCCACGCGTCCAGCGGCCGACGGGAAATCCACCACGCCCGAACGGCCAACGCCAGCACACCGATCGCGGCCACCATGTACGCCAGCTTGTAAAGATAATTCGGCCGCAGCACGCTTCGGGTGTGAGCGACTTCCACGAACGAGCCGAAAGGGTACGTGAACATCTGCCCGTTGTAGGCCAGCTCCTGGGCGTTGTAGGCCTTGGCATTATCGAGCGGGTTCCAATACGCGATTTTGAAGGCCAGAAGCAGTCCGGCCAGCAACGCCAGCGTCGCCAAGGCGAGCACCGTCGCCCGAACCGGCCGGCGGGCCTCCATCAGCAAGGCCAACGCTCCGGCGACGGCGAAGCACGCCATGGGTCGCACGACGCCTGCCGCAGCAAACAGCAGCGCCGCGCCGGCGATGCCCCACCACGCCTGCTTGCGGAGCGTCATCATCGCCAGCACGCACAGCAGGATCATCAGCGATTCGTTCATCACGCACGCCGTGTCGAGCACGAAGTGCGGCGGCAGGATCGCCATCGCCCAGCCGATCCGCCGATCCCGCAGCCACGCCGCCGCCGCGGCACACATCAGGCCGGGCAGCACCCAGCCCAAGGCCTGTG
>JAQGHK010000606.1 GCA_028288875.1 Phycisphaerales bacterium
TGGCCGTGCCCGATGTAGCTGGTGTTGTAGTTGTAGCCGGTGAACGGGTCGGCGGCGGTGTTGGAATCGCCTTGGAAGGCCGGGCACTGCTGGATGGCCGTCGGTCCGCGGCCGCCGTAAAGCAGACCGGGAATCACCTGTTTGGGCGTGGCGGGCCGATAGACGGTGGAAAAATCCCAGCACGCTTCGGTGTAAAGGCTGGCCGTTCCGCCGGCCCATTGGGCGACGGGGTACAGGCCATGATTATCGTTCACGTACAGCGTGGCCAGGGTTGCCAGCTGACGCAGATTGCTCAGGCACTGAACGCGCTTGGCCTCCTGCCGCGCGACGCCCAGCGCGGGCAGCAGGAGGCCAATCAACAGTGCGATGATCCCGATCACGACGAGCAACTCGACGAGCGTGAAGCCGCGAAGATGATCGGGGGTTCGGCGCAATTCAATCTCTCGTCCGCTGCAGCCCGGCGAATCCGAGCAATGCCATCAACCCCAGCATCGCCGGCTCTGGCGTAACGGCCGCCACGGCGTCCACCTCGCCGCCGTTGTAGCCGGTTAAGCCGTCAAAGCGAACGTAGCTGATCGACGCGAAGCCCGACTCGGCCAGATCAAAACCCGCCCCGCCGGCTGCGCCATTGTAGCGGTCCAGCGCATCGGCAGCGGTCAGGCCGGTGAGCGTGTCGCGGTACGCCGGGTCGACGGGCTTCGTCGGGTCCAGCTCATCGGTGCTCCAAGTGGCCGTGGCCCGGTCCCAGCGGTAGCTGTTGGTTGGGAAATAGCCGTCGCCGGTCGGGCCGTTGGCATAGGTGTACCAGTTCACGTTGTCCGGGCTGACGCTGATACGGGCGTTCTCGGCGAAGATGCTGCCGAGCGTTGTCGTGTTCAGGTTCGTGGTGTCGCCGGTGTTGCCGCCGGTGTTGTTCGGCGTGAAGAAGGCGTTGCCGAAGACGTTGAGATCGATGCCGTACGGATGGCTCGGATCGTTCGTCACGGCATGGCCCATCCGCACCGTCACGCTTTGACCGGCGTTGAAGGTGGTGATCAGCTTCTCATTAGACGGGCCGGTGTTGAATGTGCCTTCGATCAGCTTGGCGCGATGCAGGTCGGGCGTGGCGACGTTGCCGCTGTTGAACTGCAATGTCGGCCGGCCGAGGATCGCGCTCGCTTCGTTGTAGAGCGACGTGCCGGGCATGGCCGTTGATGAGACGACTTCGACGGCGAAGTCATTCAGATTGTACACGTACGCCGCTGATGAAACTGAGGCCGCCGCCGATGTCGCCGCGATCGCCGCGCCGGCGACCATCTTCCGACGCCGGCGAAAGCCCGCCACGCCCGCCAGCAGCAGGCCGCACAGGGCCGTCGGCTCGGGCACGGCGTAGACCGAGACGGTGTTCTCGCCGAAGTTCCGCAGATACAGCTCGCCAGTGGCATCATTGTAAGTCCAGATCGGCGAGGCATTGCCGGTGAACTTTCGAAGGATCGAAGCCGAACTGTTCATGTTGATCGACGGCGTGGCCGATCCTGCCGTGAGGGCCGCTTGCACCGCTGCGGCATTGACGAACGCGGCGTAGCCCGTGTCGCCACTGCCGCCGAAGGCATCGCCGCCACCGACGAACAGGTTGCCCGAGGCGTCGAAGCCGATGGCCGACGCCGACAGCAGATCAGCCACGGCCGTTCCGGTGGTTTCGAAATTGATGGTTGATCCGCCGGCGCCGGCCGCGGTTTCCCAAGCGGTTTTGGCGAATTCCTTGATGTACCCGGTATCGCTGCCGCCGGCCGCGCCGTCGAAGCCATTGCCGGCGTAGAGGTTGCCGGCCGAATCGAACGTTACGCCCGCGGACGATCCACCAATGCTCAGGATCGTCTTCGTCGCCCCGCCGGCCAGGGTCAGTGTCTGCACGCCCGCACCGTTGCTGACGACCAGCCGGCCGTTGTCGGCCCAGGCGCCGTCGAAGTCGAAGGCCGACGTGTTGTAGGCCGTCGAGGTCGCGGCCGAGGTCGGGTTCGCGATGTTAAACACCGTGACGGTGCCGCTGCCGTTGTTCGCGCCGACGGCCGCCTTCGTTCCATCCGGCGACACGCTCAGGAACGATGCGCCAAACGCCGTGGAATAGTTGGCCACACTGCCCAGCGATGTGAACATGCCGCTGCCGACGGCCGTCTCACGCAGGGCCTGCGTGCCATTGATCGCCAGCAGGCGGCCGTCCGGCAAGGCGTCAATCAGCACGCTGCTGAAATCGATCGTCGGCGTGGGCAGCGTGAAAGTGCGGGTGAGGTGGTAATCACCGATGCCGGCGGCCGAGGCGACCGACGAAAACCCGGCGACGGTCGCCGAAAACAACGAGGCCGAAAATAGGGAGAACGAAAGCAGACTGCGACGCATGGGTCGCTCCATTTCTGCGGGGCAAGGGCCCGCCCGGCCGATTCGCGCGGCCGCCGAGAGAACTACATTCTCCCCGAAATGGAAAAGCGGTGGGAGCGGCAACGACGGCGATACGGCACGCACCGTGGCGAAGGAATCGCCAGCGGACGCCAAAAACAGCCCGTCAAAAGCCAGACCCGGCCGCATCCCGTATCGCGGGGACGAACCAGACGGACGACCGCACATTGCGATCGTCACTTCTCCCGTAAGCCGGTCTTCTGGCTCAGGACCGCCCGGGGCCGCCTTCCCAATCCGCACCCGAGGGTGTGATCAGTGGCTTCGTTGGCCCGGGCACGCGTGTCCTTCACAGCGGCGCGTCCGCGTCGGAATGGCTTCTTGCGAAGCGTCACCGACTTCCCTTCGTCCCGATAGCTCGGGACGGGCATTTCTGCCGCTTACAGGTCGCCGGGCACGGTAAGCGCGCGCCATCGACTTGGCAAGCGGTACGCCTCCCCCGGACAATCGGCCGCGGTTTCGGTACGATCTCGCCTCGCCCATGAGCAAGCCGAAGCCCGACGCCGTCACCACCGCCCCCCTTCCCCTGTCCACCGAGCCGGGCAACGCCCTGCGTGAGCTCACCACCGGGTCGGCCGGCACGCTGATCCTGCTGGTGCTGGTGTTCGCCTGCTACGCCTATAGCAGCCAGAGCGGCTATATCTGGGACGACGACGCGTACGTCACCGGCAACAGCACCCTGCGCTCCTTCAACGGCCTGAGCCGCATCTGGACGGAGTTCGGCGCGACCCCGCAGTATTATCCCATGACCTTCACCAGCTTCTGGCTGGAAGTGCAGACACTGGGCATGAACCCGAAGCTGTCGCACGTCATCAATGCCGCCCTCCACGCGGCCAGCGTGCTGCTGCTCTGGAAAATCCTCCGCCGACTGGCCGTCCCGGGCGCTTGGGTCGCGGCAGCCGTGTTCGCGGTGCACCCGATCCAGGTGGAATCGGTCGCCTGGATCAGCGAACGGAAGAACACGCTCTCCCTCGTCTTCGGCCTTTCGTCGCTCCTGATGTACCTGCGCTACGCTCGCGTCGGTACCGAAGAGCACACCGAACCCGCCGGCGAAGGGATCAACGTCGCGCTGCCGGACGATCCGGTCCGGCTCTATCGGCTGTTCCTGGCGCTGTTTGTCCTGGCGCTGCTCTCGAAGACCACGCTCGGCGTGCTGCCCGTGGCGATCGTCGTGATCCTCTGGTGGAAGAACGGCCGGGTGACCGGGAAAAACTGGCTCTCGCTGCTGCCGGCCTTTGCGCTGGCGGCCATTGGCGGCGGCATCACCTCCTACATCGAGCACAGCCCGTTCTACGTCGGCGCCACCGGCCTGGAATGGCATGTCGGCCTGCCGGAACGCATCATGCTCATGGGCCAGACCGCCGTGTTTTATGCCTACAAAATCCTCTGGCCGTTCCCGATCGGCGTTCACCATAACCCGGGCTCGGACAGCACGGTGCTGAGCTGGCCCTGGTTCCCGATCAGCTTCAACTACTACCGCTGGACGCTCGATGCGAAGAACGCCCTGCAATGGCTGCCGCTGGCCGGTGTGATCGCCACAGTCGCTGCGCTTTTCGCGCTGCGGAACAAGATCGGCCGCGGCGCGTTGGCGGCGATCGCCATCTTCCTCATCGGCCTGTTCCCGGCGTCGGGCATCGTGATCGCTTTCCCGATGCGCTTCAGCTGGGTCGCCGACCACTTTGCCTATGTCGGCTCCATCGGCCTGATCGTCGGCGTGGTGGCGGCACTCGCCATCCTGCTGGCCCGCGTGCCCGTCGCCGCTGCGGCGATCGCGGGCGTTCTCCTCGCCGGCATGGTCAGCGTCACGTTCTGGCACACGCAGGGCTTTAAGGACGCCAAAATCTTGTGGGAACGCACGATCCAGCAGAACCCCAAATCCTGGCTGGCCATCCTCAACTACGGCCAGATCGCTGACGGCCGTTCGAAGATGGACTATGCCCGCTTGATGGATATCGGGAACGAGCAGGAAGCCATCAAGCAGCGCGACCAGGCCCGCAGTGCCGCCCGGCAGTACTTCGACCTCAGCCTCCGCGTGAACCCCAACGCCTACGAGGCCTATACCTACCTCGGCGTACTCGACATGCAGGAAGGCAAGTTCGACTCCGCACTGGCAAACTACCAGCGCGCCCTGCAGGTGGCCGGTGATATGAAGGCCGAAGGTTATCGCCTGCCGAACTTCTACATCGGCGAACTGATGCTCGCCCAGGGCAAAAAGGCCGAGGCGCTCAAAGTATTCGAAGACCTTGAAGCCCTCGAAGCCCGCTACGCCAAACGGGCCGGCAACCTGTTCGCCCAGATCCGCACCAAGCACGGCGACGTGCTGCGCGAATCGATCAAGGGGCCGATCGTACCGACCATGCCCGACGCCGACCGCGCCACGCTGTTCGAAGCCATGGAGCAGTACCGCAAGGCCATTGATGTGGGCCCCGAGTACATCCCGCCGAAAACCAAGCTGGCGGGCATCCTGATTGATATCGACAACTCGCGCGAAGCGCTCACGCAGCTCAACGAAGCTGTCCGCATCGACCGCGACAATCCTGATGCCAAGTTCCTCACCGCCCTCATCGCCGAAAAGGAAGGCCAGTTTGATGCCGCGGCCGCGCAGCTGAAGAACCTGATCGAAGTCCGCCCCGACATCCTGCCGGCCCATCTCGAACTGGCGAAGGTCTATCTCGCCGTCGGCCAGACTGCGATGGCGGTGGACGTCCTGCAGGACACCATCCAGCACTTCCCCAACGCGGATGCGCCCAAGCAGATGCTCCAGCAGATCAAGGGCAAGGCGGCCACGCAGCCGGCTGGGAAGTAGACAGAACGCAGAAGGCAGAGGGCAGAGGGCAGAATACAAAGGCGGAAGACCGAACCTCGCGT
>JAQGHK010000613.1 GCA_028288875.1 Phycisphaerales bacterium
TTCGCCTGCCCGGTGAAGAAGATCAAAAACAAAGCCCGGGGCGGTCACATGCTGCGCGATCTGCCGCGCGGGCTGGCAATTCTGCGGGCCGTCCGCGAGCGGTTGCCGACGGCCACGCTCACCGTCAGCCTTCGCCGCAGCTTCGGCGATGAGGGCCACGAAACGCTGTTCGGTCTGCTCGATGAAGCCTGGCAGCTGGGATATTCCGCCGCCCGCGTGCACGCCCGATCGGTCGAACAAAAATACTTCGGCCGTGCGGATTGGTCGGCCCTCGCGGAGATCAAACGGCAGTATCCCGATCGCACCATCCTCGGTAGCGGCGACGTCTTTACCGCCCAAGACGCCGTGCGGATGAAGCGCGAAACCGGCGTCGATATCGTCTGGATCGCCCGAGGCGCGATCGGCAATCCGTGGATTTTCCAGCACGCGGCCGAGCTGCTCCGTGTAGGGGCGACGCATGCGTCGCCCGGACTGGCCGAACAAGCCCAGCAGACGACGCATGCGTCGCCCCTACAGGATGCGATCCAGCCTCCCCCCGTCGCCGAGCAGGGCAAAGCCCTGCGCGAGCACTGGGACGAATCGCTCGCGCTCCACGGCGAGCAACTCACCGGCCGGCGGATGCGGAAGCAGGGGATCAAATACGCCCGCTTCCACCCCGAGGCCGATCAGGTGAAAAAGCAGTTCGTGAACATCAGCAGCATCACCGACTTCGCCCGTGTGATCGACACGTGGTACGCCGACGATCGCCCCGGCGTGTGGCCCGCCGTGGATGCGGCCGACGAAGTAAATGCCGGCGCTGCCGAGTCGGCCGCAGGCAACTCATCGATCAGTTGCGGGATCGGGGAATAATCGCATGCACTCCCGAACGCCGCCCCGCAATCGCCTCGCCAAAGTGCTGCCGGACAATTGGCGGCAATACCTCGTCGACCTCGGCTGTCCGAAGCGGAAGTACACCGCCGTCTGCCGCGCGACGCTGGCGAATGGCCGCATGATTGAAGACCTGATCATCGAAGAAGGCTGGGTGATCGCGCTCAGCAAAGCAGGGCTCGGCAGCACGTTCGAAGAACGCATCGATTTCCATCCCGCGGAAATCACGACGCTCGAACTGAAGCAGGTCGTATGACGCCTCGACCGCCGAAGGACGCCCGCACGGTCCGCATCGCCATCGTCGGCCCCAGCCCATGCGAACAATGCAATGCCGCCTGCTGCAAGCAATCCGCGTGGCCGTACGCCGTGCTGCTGCAAGATGAGGATGAACGCCGCAGGTTCCGCCCGTGGTCGACAACCACGTTATTGGCCGACGCGGACGGCGAGACAAAGTCCGTTCAAGTGATCGGCTATCGCGAAGGCCGCTGCCCGTTCCTCGGCGAAGACGACCGCTGCACCGTCTACGAGGATCGGCCACTTAGTTGTCGGCAGTTCGAATGCACCCGCCGGTTCGGGCAGGACGAAACCTTCTTCGACCGCAATCCGGCCGTCCGCACGTTGCTGGTGGGCTTGGCTTAGCGGCAGATATAGTGAGAAACTAGAGGCCGTCGATTTCTGTTCCGCATTCAGGGCAGCGCGTAGGAGAGGCCCGACAATCGAACCCGCACTTACGGCAGATCAGAAGCTGCGGGCCTTGGAGCGGCGGCAAGGATCGCTCAAATCGCTTCTGAAGATAGAGGAACAGCCAGAATGCCGGGGCGTTCAAAACCAGAAGCATGACCACCGCGGTCCACTGTGCCGAGGGCAGCACGTATTTCCGCTCATTCGACCACGACCAGACGATCGCTGCGACCGAGAGGCAGACCGATGCCATAAAGATTAGGCCGCCAAGGCTTCGCATCAATTGGTTAAAAATCGGATCGAAGGGGCTGGTCAAACCCATGACTGTGCTGACCCGCCTCCACACTATTCGCCAAGAGAAATCGGCTTGCGGAGCAAATTGCTGAAGCGACTGCCGCGTCTCAATGAGACCGATCACTGTGGCGATCGTGACAGCCACAATGCTCGTCACACCAATCGCACAGAGCGGGAACCGCCATGGCGGTCCGAGCCACATTCCCAGCTGCAGGCTCGCGAATGCGAATGGGAGCGCGATGGTGTCGCCAAGCAGCAGACGATGGATGTAGCCGGCCGGCTGTGCCATTTACAGCGCTTCCAGCCGGTTCTGCTTGTCCAACTCAATCAACGCCGCAATCAATTCATCCAACTGCCCGTCCATCACCGCTTCCAAATTGAAATTCTTCGTGCTGCTTTCTTCGCCGCCGAGGCGGTGGTCGGTGCAGCGGTTTTGGGGGAAGTTGTAGGTACGGACGCGCTGGCTGCGGTCGCCGCTGCCCATCATGGCTTTGCGGGCGCTGGTCTGGGCGGAGTGCTGCTTGTCGAGTTCGGTTTGAAGGAGTTTCGAGCGCAGCAGGGCCCAGGCGCGTTCTTTGTTTTGCGTCTGGCTTTTATGCTCGGTCATCTTGAACGAGATGCCGGTGGGTTTGTGCTTGATGTACCAGCCGGTTTCCACCTTGTTCACGTTCTGCCCGCCGGGGCCGCCGCCGCGACAGCCGAATTCTTCGACGTCCTTCGCGGCGATGTCGATCTTCACGTCGGCCAGTTCCGGCATCACGGCTACGGTGGCGGCGCTCGTGTGAATGCGGCCCTGTGTTTCCGTTTCGGGCACGCGCTGCACGCGATGGCCGCCGCCTTCGTATTGGAGATGGCGGTAGGCGCCGTCGCCCTTGATGGTGGCAATGACTTCCTTAAAGCCGCCGCGTTCGCTCTCGGAAAAGTCGCTGACTTCGAACTTGTAGCCCTTCAGTTCGCAGTACTTGCGGTACATCTCGTAGAGATTGCGGACGAACAGCGCGGCCTCTTCGCCGCCGGTGCCGGCACGCAGTTCGAGAAAGAATTTGTCGACCTTGTTGTCCTCGGCGGCGACGAGTTCGTCCTTCACGGCCTCCATCAACTGGTCGGCCTCGGCGAGCTTCTCTTCCCGCTCCATGCCGGCCATCTCGGCCATTTCCTTGTCGTCGCCGCGCTGCAGCTCGGCCAGTTCGCCGAGCTGTTTGAGCAGGCTTTGATACGTCCGATAAGTGCCGACGAGTTTCTCGATCGCACCGGCGGCCTTGCTGGCGGCGATCATCTTCGCCGGGACGCTCAAGACAGCGGGATCGTTCAGTTCAATTTGCAGACGGTCGTATTCAGCCTGCGTTTCATTCAATTTGCGAATAATCGGTGAATTGGCGTCGGGAAGCATGGGCGGCCTGGGCTAAGAAATACGGAAACGGCGATGCGAAACGGGTGACGGTCGGCGAGGCGTGGCTAACGGCGGTGCATGGCCTGCAATTCTACCGCCGCTCATGGAAAGCCGAAAGCGGGTCGATGCTAAGAACGTGACGGCGAC
>JAQGHK010000616.1 GCA_028288875.1 Phycisphaerales bacterium
GTCGCCGAAACGATGGAGGCCGGCTGGTGCTGGCAGATCGACCACGTGCACGCCGTAAACCGGGGCTATGTCTATTCCTCCCGTTTCCTCAGCGACGACCAGGCACGCGACGAATTTCTGAAGAAGAACCCCAAGGCCAAAACCTGGGACCACGTCGTGAAGTTCAAGTCCGGCCGTTATGCCAAGGGCTGGGTCAAAAACGTGTTTGGCATCGGCAACGCCTGCGGCTTTGTCGAACCGCTGGAGGCCACCGCCCTCATGGTCGCCTCCACGCAGATCCAGGCGATGATCAACATGCTGATCCAATCGCAGCTTGAACCGACGGCGTCCATGGCCGGGCTCTACAACACGTTGTTCGTGGAGCTGTGGGACAACATCCGCGATTTTCTATCGATTCACTACCGCTTCAATACGCGGCTGCAGAACAAGTTCTGGACGACCGGCTGCAACGAAGTGAACGTTGCGCCGTCGCAAGGCCTGCTCGATTTTTATGCCGACAACGGCCCGACCGGCTTGGCCCGTTACCTGATGAGCAGCAGCCTCGGCGGAAAAACGCAGTTCGGCATCGAAGGCTGGCTGGTGATGCTGGTCGGCCAGAAAGTACCGTACAAATCCAAGCCGATCAGCGATGCCGAGCGTGCCATTTTCGCCCGCCATTGTGCTGACAACCAAGCCAAGGCAAACAGTGGTATGACCGTGGCCGAGGCATTGACGTTCGTCAAACATCCCGGCTGGACGTGGTTTGGCGATAATCCGGTGTGATCTTGCGCACTGGATCGCGTGTGCGTCGCCGTCGGCATCTTCTCCTCATCTTCTACTGTGCAACGGAGGCCGCGGTCGTCTCCGGTTCGATCCAGTGTTCCAATCGCGCGCGGACGTATTCCACGCTGTTGCGCAGGTCGTACAGGTCTTTCGAGGACGATGTCGGCAGCTTGAGTTTGGTCAGGTCGTCGTCCATTTTCGTCAGTTCGTCCACACCCGCCCGCAACGCGAACACCGGCGAGTTGGCCGAGAGGGTTTGCTCGATCTGACGTACGCGCTTGTAGCGGGCCAGCAGCTTGCGCTGGGTCCGCCAATTCAGCGCCGCCGGCGTCAGGCGGAACAGCGGGATCAGCACCACCAGCAGCGGTAGAATCAGGATAATCAGCCGATCGATCATCGACGCCAGCCAGAACGGCAGCGTGCGATGCAGAATGCTCGGCGGGTTCTGCAGAAAGTACCGGGCGTCGTAGTTGAACGGCAGTTCCGAGCCTAACGCATTCGGAAACACGCCCGGATCAGACAGTAGCGTCGCCCCGCGATTGGCCTCCTGTGCGGCCCGCACCAGCAACTGGATGATGGCCGAGTGCGCGGTATCACGAACGGCCAGCGTGGTCGGGGCGGCGATCAGGTCAATATCGGTGTCGGGCAGGTTTTTCTTGATGTCCACGCTGCCGCGATAGAGCGTCGTCGGTGACAGGAACGGGTGCAGCCGGCCGTAGGCGTGGGCGTTGTCGAAGCTCATCATGTGAACGCCGGGCGTCGCCAGCAGCCGGGCAATCACCGGCGCGTCGGGCGCGATGACGTAAAAGGCGGAGTCGATCTGCCGGGCTTCCAGTGCGTCGGCAGCGGCATCACCGCCGAGGTCGATCAGCGTCGAACCATCGGCTTTGGCTGAAACGCCGGCGTCGCTGAGCAGCATCTGCGCCATCACGCGCACGCCGCTGCCCTCGGCCCCGATGGCGATCTTTTTTCCCGCCAACTGCGGCAACCGGGTGATCGCCGTGTCGCCGCGATAGAAGACGATTACCGGCTCGTAGTAAATCCCCGCGACCGCTTCGATCCCCTTCCGCTGATCCTCCGGCGGCGAAGAGCCGGCCTGCACCAGCGCGACATCCACACCGCTATCCGGCTGTTTCAGCAGGCTAAAATTATCGACCGAGCCGCCAGTCTCGCGCACTTCCAGCGTGACGCCGTTGGCGCGGAAATACTCCACGTACTTCTGCGCCATCGCGTAGTAGACGCCCTGCTTGGGGCCGGTCCCGATGATGACATGCGTCGGCGGCGCCGGCTGGACGAAGTGCCACGTAATCCCGAAGGCCAGCAACACCGCCAGAAACACGGGAACGAAGACCACGAGCCATTCGTTCCCGGGCTTTGCGGGTGCGTTTGCGGGAGGCGAATGGGGCTGCGGGCCCGATGCCGATGGCGATGTATTGCTCACAGCTGGCTATCGTACTGGTATTGCATCAAGTTCAAACGCAATTGGTCGCGGGCGACGTCAGCGGCGGTCGATCCTTCGCCTGAGTGGCGTAGCTGTTGCTTTAAACCCCGGGCGCTTTCGGCTTCGCGGCCGTCTCGCGCTGGCGGATGTAGCCGATGACATCGTCGATTTCCTTCGCCGTCATGCTGCCGGCGAAGCCCGGCATGCCGCGTGAGATGTTGCCGTCGCGGATGACTTGGCGAAGGTCGCCGTCCGTGCCTTTGCTGAGCTGCCACTTGCCGTCGAACAGATTGGAGTTCAGGCTGTTGTCGGTGCCGTCACCGTGGCAGCTGAGGCAGGTTTCTCGGTAGATATTGACCGCGCCAACGGGCCGCGGAATGTCGCGGGCGGTAGGCGGGCGGTCAATTTTAGTTACCTCACCACCGGCCGGTGTCAGGCGGATGATTTGATCGAACTTCTCATATTTTCGGCCTTCCGGCGGATCGAATTCAGACGTCGAAATCCAGAGCGCCCCGTCTGGCGCAATCTTCAGTTCGCGAATGCGACCATACTTCCGAAAGAGGAGGCGCTCGACGGACGTCACCTTCGTGCCATCCAGATGCACGCGCAGGATTGATTCGCCGCGCAACGTGGCCACCAGCAGATCGCCGCGCAGATTCGGGAACATGTCCCCTTCGTAGAACACCGCTGACGACGGGCCGATGGAGGGCGTGAACTGGATCAGCGGCGCACTGACGCCGCTGGCCGTGCGATCGTGGGTGACGAATGGCCAGCCGTAGTTCTGGCCTTTTTCGATGAGGTTAAATTCGTCGCCGCCGTTGGGGCCGTGCTCGGTTTCGAAGAGCAGGCCAGTGCCGGGTTGGAAGGCTAAGCCCTGCGAATTTCGCTGGCCGTAGCTCCAGATGGCGGGGTTGGCGTTGGGCTTGCCGAAGAACGGATTGTCCGACGGGATCGTGCCGTCGGAATTGATGCGCAGAATCTTTCCATTGAGCGCATCAAGCCGCTGGGCCAGCAGCGGCTGATCGGCGTCGCCGGTGGTGATGTAGAGCTTGCCGTCCGGGCCGAACGCCATTCGCCCGCCGGCGTGGTTATGGAAGCACGGAATGTGATCGATCAGCGTCTTCGGCTCGATCAGCTTGTTGTTCTGCTCGCGATACCGGACGACGCGTTCCGAATTGTCATGCTCATCGTTCGACTTGCCGTAGCACTCGGCCACGTAAACGAAGTGGTTTTCCGCAAACTGCGGATCCAGCACGAGGCCCAGCAGACCCATCTTTGACCATGACTTGATGTCCGGCACTATGACGGCCGGCTCATCGAGCAGTTTGCCATCCTGAATCACGCGGACGCGCCCTTCGCGCTCGGTAAACATCACTCGACCGTCGGGCAGGAACTCCAACGCCCACGGCGCACGCAGGCCGGTCGCGATCACCTCGCCCTTTAACAGCGGCGCCGGCGACAGCGGCATGTTCGGCATGGT
>JAQGHK010000619.1 GCA_028288875.1 Phycisphaerales bacterium
AACTCGTTGTCGTCAACGTCCCACACTCGGCTGCCACTGCCGCGCGAGACGTATAGCGGGTACGGCCAATTGCCTGTTACCGTCGCACGTGCAGAACTGCTGATACCACCCGCCAGCACGCGTTTGGCGCGATCGAACCATTCGGCGGACCGTTTTGTCACGGCCCGCTCGGGGAGGCCCAGTGGAGAAATTAGATCGTTGATCAGTGTCATAGGTGTGTTTGATCCGTAGGAGCGTTGCACCATCGTTCGATAAACTGAATGAACTGCCCCGCCACGTCTTCGACGTCGGAAAACAAAACGAATTCGTCTGCCGCGTGCGCTTGCGCGAGCGAACCCGGACCCCACACCAGCGTGGGGGTACCCAGCAACCCCGCCCGTAATCCTGCTTCGCACCCTGAATTGAACCCTTGCCAGGCAGAGCCGCGCTGGTCGGGCTGGGCCGCACGGCACAATGCGTGATCGGGTTGGAGCCGATGACCGGCATATTGCTCTGAGAAGTCGATTACGAACCGGACGCCGCCGCCGACGCGCTCACGCAAGGCGAACGCCAACTCGTCCTGCCATGTTTTAAGATCATCTGCCGGCAGCAGCTCGAGGTAGCCCGCGATCACGCATCGATCCGCCAACATGCCCTGCCAATCGCCCCCGCGGATCGAGTCGACAGTCAGCGGCCGTGCAAACGGATAAGCCTCAAACAGTGGATCGGAGTCCACCGTTGTCCATTCCGCCTGCAAGGACTCAATAGCCGCCAGCAGCAATCGTGCACTATTGATGGCGTCTTCCCCCAGCCACTTGACCGTGCCATGCACCGACCGGCCGAGGGCGGTAATGGTGAAGCGGACGCCGCCCCGCGACGCGCAGCGGGGCAGACTTTCGGTCGGTTCAAGAACCACGCATCCGTCCGCCTTCCAGCCCCGCGCGACGCTGGTTAACGTGCCGAGCCCAACGCAGTCTTCTTCGCCGGGCACCAATTCCAGCAGCACATCGCCCGCTGGGCGTTGATCGCTCTCAGCCAGGTGCACCATCGACCAGAGCGCGCTGACGATTGGTCCCTTGGTATCACAGGCGCCGCGACCGAAAACAGCATCATCAATGCTCTGCCCGCCCCACGGATGGTGGGTCCAGGCAGCTACATCGCCTGTCGGCACGACGTCACTGTGGCCATTGAATATTAGCGATCGGCCGCCTCTCGTGCCCGGCAGACGGATCACCGCAGTAGGACGGCCGGCTAACGGAAGATGTCGCGGGTAATGAACAGGGAATCGCCCAAGGTCGGCCTCGCTGGATTGCCATAAATCGACTTCCAGGCCGACGCGTTGCGCGAACTTTGCCAGGAATTCGACAAACCCGGCCTCCATTCCGCTCACGCTCGGAATTGCGATGGATTGCTCCAGTAAAGCGCGCATCGCCACTCGCCGATCGGCCAGCTGAGCGGGGCCAATCTGTAAGGCGCGGACCATCAGGTGATACTCCACGCAATGCGAAGTGCGTCGGCGACTTCGCTCAGTGAATCGAACCGGTGAAACTGGCGGCCTTCATCGGCAAGCAGTTGGGCAAGCGTGCCTTTAGCAAACACGATGTCCGCCTTGCGGGCCGGACAGAGGTCACTTCGGCCGTCGCCGATGTAAATCGATAATCGCCTGGGATGGGCGAGTAGTTCAGCCGACCGGCACTTGCAATGCGCCGCACGACTTTCGCATTCGTTGAAACGATGCGGACAGATCAGCTGTAGCCGTCGATCTCGGTGTGAGACCTGGTTCGCCCTCACCGCGACAGTGCCAAGTGCGCCGCGTTCAAGGACGGAGCGGATAAAACTGTCGACCCCATCACTTAGGATCGTAAAGGGCACGCCAGCAGTTCGTAACAGTGAAAACAGAGGTCCGGCACCTGGATCGATGGGGATTGTTGCAACGAAGGCCGCGAGCGTCGGCTCATCCACCGAAAGCACTTCAAATTCTTCGCGAAGACATTCAAATGAGCCGGTCTCGCCGGCCATCCATCTGGCTTCCGTTTGCCGCCAACGATCCGAAGACGCAAAGCCCCGGATCAGTTCATCGAGCACATCCAATTGCGTAATCGTTCCGTCAAAATCGATCCAGACCTCGAACTCAGCAGCAGACGCCTGCAATGCCGGGAGCCGTGCTGCCGGCGTCCGAGGGGCGCGCCAAACGATTTGTCTGTCTAGGAGTTCGATCATGCGGAACATCATCTGAGGTCGCCCCGACCGAGGCTGACGAGTTTGCTAAATTAGCGAGCGAAGATGACGGGCTAGTGACGGCCATCCTGATTAATTACCGGGAGCAAGATCGCGATTGCGTCATCTTGCGGGGTGGGGAAGACCATGCGAATTCGATGTGGCCCTCTTAAAAAGGTCCGTGTTCATCGCCTCAACTTTTCCCGCGGCAGCTCAATTGTTGGTCTGTCCCATTATTGCCGTTGCCGCATCGCGGATTGCTTGGCATCGCCATTGGCTGGTAGTGGTCGCACGGACGGCGTTGTCGCCGAGCCAACGGAAGTGATGAAGCAATCGAGCGATCCGCAAAGTCGTCTCGAAATATCCCGGTGCGCCATTCGGCCAGCGTGCATGGGTGTAGGCTTGCTCACATGCATCGGCTACGGCTTTCGGTCAGCAGTCGGTCATGCTGGTAAGGTCTTCTTCGCCTGCCCCGACGGGGGCAGTCTCCCAATCGATCGGCCGAACTTCGTCGCCATAAATCAGCACGTTGTGGGGGAATAATTCGCCGTGAATGATCGTACGAGGTGCTGCGAGCAATACGGGCAGCCATTCCAATGCGCTGTCACACAGCGGCGTTAGCCACGCCTTCTCTTCTCCGATATCCGCAGACAAGGCACGCACGCGCTCGATCCAGTCTCTGTGAAAGGCCGCGTCGTGCACGCGTAACCAGGTCATCTGGGCGCAGGCCGCTAAAGAAGCCTCCTGCTCGGCATGAAAGTGACCAAGCCACGCCGCCAGCTTCAACGCATTTGCCTCGGGCAAAGAGGTGAGGGTCCACCGCTCATGGTGTTCCAGCGATTCCAGGAACAGCCACTGATCGCCGTCCGCGTCTGTGAACATTCCGTAACAGCGTGGCTGGGTGAGCTCGGACGCGCACAAAACATTTCGATACACGGCGTGCTCGTATACCAGCCCGCCTGTGTGCTGAGCGACTTTGACTTTCGTCGCTTCATTGCGCTTGCAGAAACTTCGGAGTGATCCACCCGCAGTTTCGCAAAGCAAAACGCCGGTCGTCCACGAGCTGGCATACGGATTGGTCATCACGTCCGTCACCGTAATGCCATCGGCCCAGGGCTCTTCACGCAGCGCCAGCCTCAAGCCCGATTCGAGCGTCGGGACCAGCCGGTCATCCTCTAATGTGAATTCAAAGGCCATAAATTGGTAAGCATCTGCAGGACACCGCCGGTCGGGGTGAACGCGCGCCGACGCCAAAGGTTACGTGTGATCAATTTACGAAATGAATATGACCGGGAAATGATTGGTGTAAATCTATGAATGAGGGCTTGGTCCAGCCTCGATGCGTAGTCTCTGGCGAAGCAACCCGAACAAACGCGAACACAGCGGAAGAATAATCCGCTGCGGAATTAAGTCATGGCGGCTTGACGATTTCAAGACGCGACCCGATGCAGCGAGCTTGTTCACGCCGGTGTGCTTTCGGACCTCTTAGATGAGGTCTAGCTCGAAGCGCGTTGCTCGCGCCGTCTCGCTTTATGCCAGCCACCAGTCGTCCGTCGGTATAGCGTGGACGGCATCGTTGCCGCAGTGCATGCTGCCCGAAGAATCGTCGTAAATCCGGGCGTGGGTGCAGACGATGTCGGTGTACCCACCGCGTTTGAAGGGCGACGTGATGAATTCTTGCAGCAGGTCGCTGACCGATGTACGCCTAACTGCCCCCCTCGACGGCATGAGTAACAAGGGCAATCCGCCCGTGATGGCGACGAACAGGCTGCGAGATCTGCTCCAAGGCTGACACCTGCCGCATTTGTGCCGCCCGCTGGGTCGCTCGATTATTCGGACATAAGATGGCTGGTGTCGTGCTGTTTTTGCCAACACTCCCGGAGCACGAGCGCACCCGTTCCATCTGCTGTCGCGGTGACTTCGGGGCCGGTTCGGTTGTAGAATATCGGAATGAGCGATTTTTTAGTGCCTACAGCCGGCTCTCCCGAAGAAATCGCAGCTCTCCTTGCCGCGATCGTCACGTCGTCTGACGACGCCATCGTTAGCAAAGACCTGAACGGCGTCGTTAAAAGCTGGAACAGCTCGGCCGAGCGGATTTTCGGTTACACGGCAGAGGAAATGGTCGGTAAGTCGATCACCATCCTTTTCCCCAAGGATCGGTTGGATGAAGAGCCGAGAATCCTCGAACAGCTTCGCCGTGGCCAGCGAGTCGATCACTTCGAAACTATCCGCGTGTGTAAAGACGGACGATGCATTGATGTATCCGTCACCATTTCACCGGTAAAGGACGCAACGGGACGTGTCGTCGGCGTATCAAAAGTTGCACGAGATATCACTAGCATCAAACGCGTTTTAAAGGATCGCGAGGAACTGCTTGCTCGTGAACAGGCGGCACGTTCGGAAGCCGAGCGAGTTAGCCGTATGAAGGATGAATTTCTCGCCACGCTTTCCCATGAACTGCGGACGCCGCTGAATGCGATTCTTGGTTGGTCAGGGATTCTCCGCTCGCCAGGCGGAATCGACAACGCAGACGAATTGCGGGAGGGCCTAGATACGATCGAGCGGAATGCGCGGGCACAGGCCCAACTTATCGAAGAACTTCTCGATATGTCGCGCATTGTCAACGGCAAGCTGCGACTCGACGTGCAACCAATAGACCTTCAGTCGGTCATTTCGGATTCAGTGGAATCTGTCCGGCCAGGCGCCGAGGGGAAAGGCATCCGCCTCACGAAGGTTCTTGACCCACGAGGCGGACCAGTCACGGGCGATCCGAATCGCATCCAGCAAATCCTCTGGAATCTCCTCTCCAATTCGGTCAAGTTCACCCCGCGCGGTGGGCGTATTCAAGTCTTCCTTCAGCGCGTGAACTCGCACGTTGAGATCACCGTCTTGGATTCAGGCAAGGGCATTTCTGCTGATTTCCTTCCACAGCTTTTCTCGCGTTTTAGCCAAGCCGATACTTCCATCTCTCGTCAGCATGGCGGACTCGGTCTTGGACTTGCTCTGGTGAAATTGCACGGCGGGAGCGTGTCAGCAGCCAGTCCGGGAATAGGTCAAGGTTCGACATTTACGGTATCGCTTCCCCTAAGGGTCGCTCATTCCAATGAGGCCGTCGCGCCCCTGACGCCCGCCCCATCGCCAGCCGAAGCCGTCGCATTCCCCGATCTCAGAGGGTTTCATGTGTTGGTTGTGGACGACGAGGCAGATGCTCGCCGGTTAATCGAACGGATTCTCACCAAGTGCCATGTCACGGTCACCACTGCCGCAAGTGCTGCTGAAGGCATTCAAGCCGTGCGAAGGCATCATCCGGACATGATCTTGAGTGACATCGGAATGCCAGGCGAAGATGGTTATTCGTTTCTTACTCAGCTCCGACAGCTCCCTGACACTGAGGGCGGTGACACGCCCGCCGTTGCCATTACGGCGTTCGCTCGCTCGGAAGATCGTCGCCGTGCCCTGATGGCCGGATTTCAGATGCACCTGCCTAAGCCGATGGAAGCGGCGGAATTAATTGCAATTGTCGCGAACATCTACGCCGCGAGCCGCCGCAATAGGGCATCCAAATGACGATGATCAACGGAATCATTAATCACCTTGGCCGCGGCTTCAATCTTTCTCAGGATCGTGTCACCTGCCTCTGCCGCCGAGCGGTTTCAGAAAGCCTTAACGTTTCAAAACAGGCGCTGGATGAAGAAGAATTAACATTTCGCGGTCGGCTACTGTCCGATGCATAAAGCAACATGCCCGCTGTCAGCTGCGACGTAGACGGGCTGCTGGTCGGCGACAACTTTCGATACGTGTGCGCTCATTCTCAGGATCCTGAAGGCCCGAAAGTTCACGGCGGCGTGCGTGTGCAGCGGCATCGAGGCATTGTCTTGGCTGGTTGCCAAGCGGGTCGGCGTGGTGTTCCTCGACGTATCAATGCCCGGACTGTCTGGGCAGGAAGTTCTCAAACGGATCAGGGACAATCCCACCAGTGAAGGCTTGCCGGTGGTCTTCCACCTTGACGCCTATGAGCTGAACTCGCTAGCGATTGAGCACGGGGCTGACGGCACCCTGCTCAAGGGTCGATATGATGGCGCGGATATTGTCGCCGTGGTGAATCGCTCGACCCATCCCGACTAATGCCCTCGTGGTCACCCTGCCTTAGCCGCTGTCGTTCGTTCGGCCCTCAAGACCATGGTCCAGCGGATAGCGCTCGAACCACAGTGGAGGTTATATTCGACGCACGAGATCATGGCCGCATTTCGCCCGATGGCGTCGCGCCCAGTACCATGGTGGCCGGATATTGGCCTACGTGTACTCAAAGTGGACGACCGACTTATAGCGGCTTTCGCGATACGCAATTGTCTGAACGAAGGCGTTCTGATCGGCGTATGGCCGATGGTGATGGCGATGCTAATTGGCGCGGGCTTCGGCCGGCGGTCGAGCGATCCGGCGTACGATCTCGACGCCTTTTCGGCCGAATCCCCGGCAGGACTGCCGGCGGTGGCTGATGTCGCAGCACTGGCGCTAGACGATTCGACCGACGAAGTAGCCGTCGACGATGCGCCGCAAGCGGAATCGGCGGCACCACTGGTTGCGCAGCCGGTGACGACGCTTTCCACGCCGCCGCTTCCATCCGCCCCGGCCACGCCGACAGACCCGCCGAAGGAATACGCTGGCCGGTTCTATCCGACTCAGGTACACGCCCCCGCGGCGAAGCGGCCGGGCAACTAATCGTTTCAGCCGCTCGACATTATCGCCCAAGGATCGCCGCATGATTACGCCTTCTCGTCCGCCCGTTACCCGACGCAGGGTCGCCATTGGTGTCACGCTTGCCGTCGCGGCCGGCGTGGCTATTGCGGTGTGGCGATGGTTCGGCCACGACGCGGTCGGCGATTGGGGACAGATCGTCCTCCATCTTCCAAGCGTGGGCGGCGGAGCGCCGGACGTGTCCGCCAATGCTGTTGCGAGGCCCGGCGCGACTCCGGTGGCGCCGGCACCGCCGCCTGCGCTCGCGGGCGTGCCCAGATTTACGACGTCGCTCGCCCGCGGTTTGGACGGCGCGCTCTGGGTTGGCTCCGAGGACGACGGCATCCGAACAACTACGTCCAGTTCTGGCGCACGGCGTTGTACACCGACAACCCCAAGTCGCTGGAGATGCCCCGCACGGTATTCGACGCCTACGTAAAACAAGGCCGCTCCACATGGGCCACCGACCGCCGTCAGGCCGACTGGAATGACGCCGGCGAGCAGTTTCCCAAAACGCATGAGGGTCCTGACCTGTACATCAGCGTCGACGTACCAACGGGCGAATACACGTTGTCGCTCTACGACTACAACAAAGACGGCCACGGTTTGAATAACGCCTATCGGGGCCGGGACATGACCGTGTCGATTTTCAGTCGCCCGGTCGGCTCGCCGCTGGCATTCGTTCAAAGCGGTGCGGTCAATACCGAGAAGCCCGTGGTCCGTCGCCGGCTGCGAGACTTCTGGGGGGGGATGTATCAGCGGTTTTATGTCCGCGGGCCCGCCGTAGTCACGATCGGCTGTCGCCGGATTAATTCCGCAAACTTGATGTTATCTGCTGTGCTGCTCGACAAATTGGATGAAAGACCTGCGCCGTTCGACACGCAATCATCAACCCGGCCGCGAGTCGCCGATAGCCTGCCGCCCGTGTACGCGGCCGGCCGGGCTCTCCTCGACGCCGAATGCGAGCGCTTCAACCTCGCCGGCAAAGCGCCCCCCGCCGGCCGCCACCCGCTGCCGGACCCGGAGACATGCCAGTTCTCGCTCTGGCAATTCGCAGCGTGGGAGCGCTCGCAGGAAGCCCACGGGCTGCGCTCGATCCGCAGCATCGAGCAGGCCTTGCGATGGGATGGCGTACGACAAGTCACGAAAGGCAAGGAATTAGAAATCCTGTCCGAATACCTTACCAAGCACCCAAACTGAATTCAGCCACCGATCAGGCCGTTCCGTTCTGTATCGGCTCTACCCCAAATGAAATCGTCGCGGTGTCGTGGCCCGCCCCGCCAACGCGCACCTTGTCCTCTAAATGCTTTCAACTGCTAGAGTCTTATTGACGGAAGCCTTCCGTC
Organism: Phycisphaerales bacterium; assembly: GCA_028288875.1. Lineage (GTDB taxonomy): Bacteria > Planctomycetota > Phycisphaerae > Tepidisphaerales > Tepidisphaeraceae > RYN-431. The sequence goes on from JAQGHK010000619.1 coordinate 8,277, forward strand.
AATGCCGTCACAATTCCGCGATTCTCTGTTACGGAATGCGATTAGCCGCGACCAGTGGCGATAAAATAGATTGCGTGATATTATCGATTTATCAGGGCGTTTTCGAAGTTTCGTAATGTTCCGGCTATAGCCTTCCAAGCTAGCTGTTGTGGGTTCGACTCCCATAGCCCGATTGTCCTTGTTAAATAAGGACTTACGACAGAAATACGACTGACCT
>JAQGHK010000624.1 GCA_028288875.1 Phycisphaerales bacterium
CAAAGCCGCCAGACCGCCGTCACGGTGATCGGCGACCGCGTGGTGGCGTTGCTTGGTCAGTACAACCCGAGCGCGGCGATTGCCTCGGGCTACGGCATGGCCAACGCGCAGCTGGTCTGCCTCGACCGAAATACCGGCCGTCGCAACTGGTCGGCCAGTCTGCAGCAGCGGAACGCGCTGCCGGATTCGGCGGCGGGCCTGCGGGACGGCACTTTCTACGGCACGCCACTGGTCGACGGCGACACCGTCTATTCGCTGGTGACTGCCAATCGCGGCCAGCAGTTCGATGAATGCTATATCGCCGCATTTAACCTGGCCAACGGCGCTTTCAAATGGTCCACGTACGTGGCGAGTGCGTCCCTGGGCAATCCGGACATGGCAACGGGCGAGCCGATGTCGGGCCCGCCGGCATCCGTTTCGATGGCGGGCGGCAAGCTGTTCGTGCTGACCAACCTGGGCGCGCTCGCCTGCCTGAACGCCGACGACGGTCGAACCCAGTGGCTGAACATCTACGGCCGCAACGCGGCGGTCGTTAACGGGCAGCGGATGAACCGTTTCCTCCCGCGGCCCGCCCCGTCGGGCAAGCCGTTTGAGCTCGGGCCGCCGATCATTGCCGGCGGAAACGTCTTCGTGCTTCCCGCCGACGCGACGTCGATCTACGTCTACAACGCCGCCGACGGCACGCCCGTCCGAACCCTCCCTCGCCAGCCCGACACGCGCTTTCCGCAGTTCAGCACGATCGTCGGCATCACTGGCGACACGATGGTGCTGGCCAACCAGTCGATGCTGTTCCGCCTGCCGTGGAAGACGTTCGATACCACCAAATCGCTCGTCGAAAACGGCGGGCTCTACAAGAACATCACGCCGGAGGAAGGCGACGACCGCAACCCGCCCGATTCCATCCGCGGCCGGCCGTTCCTGTCGGCCAAGTCGATTCTGGTGACGACCAATGAGCGGCTGTACCGCGTGGCGCTGGAGTCGTTCAAGATCGACGCCGTCTATCCCGCGCAAGGCAAGTGGGACACCGACGAATCGGCCGGCAACATCGTGGCGACGCCGGAAAACCTGATCATCGCCGGGCCCGGCCGCGTGACCGTTTACGCCGATCTGGCCGTCGCGACGGCGAAGCTGGATGCCCGGCTGGCCGCCGACGCCGGCGACGTGGACGCGTCGCTGCGATACGCCGATCTACTGTTCGCCGCGGGTCAGCCCAAGCCGGCCCTGGCGCGGCTGGACGAAGCCGCCGCCCACCTCGGCGGCCTGTCGAGCCTTACACCCGGCGCGCTGCGCGACCGGTTCTTTGAATCCACGATCGGCTATGCCACCAAGCTGCAGCGCGAAGAGAACGATCCTGCGCTCATCAACAGCCTTTTCGACCGCGCCGCCGCTGCCGCGAATTCGCCGATGCAGCAGGTGCGATACCGCGTCAGTCGGGCGGCGTTCCTGCATCAGAAAGGCGACATCGCCGGCGAGCTGAGCCTGCATCAGCAGATCCTCGCCCGCGCCGATTGGCGAAGCGTGCCTGCGGCCGGGAAAGGCGTGCCCAGCAGCGCGGGCGCCGAGGCTGAGGCGGCGGTGACTGAACTGGTCCGCCAGAACGGCCCGCAGATTTACGCCTCGTACGAAGTCGCTGCAGCCGACGCGTTCGCCAACGCGCAAAAGACCACGCCCACCGATCCCGACGCGCTGCTGGCGATCGCCGATGAGTATCCGGGATCGCGCCTGACGCCCGATGCGCTGACGAGCGCGGCCGACCGCTTCGAAGAAACACATCAGCCGCGGCGCGCCACGCAAACGTTGCGGCGACTGCTCAAGCGAGACTTGTCGAACGAGCGCCGTCAAATCGCCCTCCAAGCCTTGGCCCGGAACCACTTGGCCGTGCCGTACCAGGCGGCCATCGCGCAAGTGCGGTTACGGCAGGCCAAGGCGTTCGCACCGGATGCAAAGCTGACGGCCCCGCTTTTGCTCCCCGACGGAAAGCCATTGGCCGTCACCACCGTGGCCGACGCGCTGACTGAGATCGAGAAATATCGCAGCGATGCCCAGCTACGGCTGCTGCCGAAGCTCGGCATCCCGCCCGCGGTCGTCGGCAAAGCGCCCCAGCCGCCGCTGCGGCCAGCGGTCGAAGTCGCCTTGGCATCGGCCATCGTGGAACAGCAGGCCGATCTTGTTCGCAATGACCGCGTGATCGCGTACGGGCTGGACCACCGCGTCGGCGTGATCGCCGGCGATTCCGGCAAAGTCAGCTGGACTAGCGTTAACGCCGAAGACACGCCGGTCGGCTGCGGCTTCGTCGGCGATACGCTCATCGTCGTGGCCGGCCCTGAAGTCACCGCCGTCGATGGCGGGGGAAAGCTGCTCTGGAAGACGGCGCTCACGGTGCTGCCCACGATCGACGTAGCCCCCGGCGCGCCGGTCTCTGAGACAGCCTCAAAGGACGAAGACGCCCTCCCGCCGCAAATCTTTATCGATAGGCGCGGGCGGCTCAATCGGCAAAACTTCCGCGGCGGGTTTCGTCGCATGATCAATCCGGTCGACGTCGTAGATAAAGACACGCCGACGTCCGGCGCGGAACGCATCCTGCAGTACCGGCTGCTGAGCGACCGCGTGGTCGTCGGCACCAGCCTCGGCCGGGTAGTCGCGTTGGATCTGGCGACCGGCGTTCCGGTCTGGCAGACCCGGGCGAGCGATCTGCCCGTCAGCCGGCTACTGAGCAACGACGATTTCATCGCCGTCAGCTTTGCTGATCCGCCGGCCAGCAGCAGCGTGGTCGTCTTCGACGCAGTCACCGGCCAAACCCTCCTGAACAAGGTCTATGACGGCAACAGCCTGCCGCAGGCGGGCGGGTTGGTGAACATGGCGCTTTCGCCCGACGGCGTGCTGATCACCATGCTGTCGAGCCGGTTGATTGGCATCGATCTTTACGACCTCGGCAGCGGCGACTGGAAGCAGGACGCGACGCGTCTCAAAAACGGCGAGGCCCCGTTCATCACTTCCGGGCAGGACGGCCAGCTCGTGTTCGCCGGCGACCGCGTGCTGACCGTCTACCGCTCCAATGGCGGCGCCCAGTCCGCCCGGGCGTTTTCCCTGCGAACGCTCAAGCCGATCACGGCCCCCGATCCGCGCACCGGCCAGTTTGCCGAGGTCCCGTACGGGCCCAAAGGGAGCGATCCGGAGGGCGCCCCACTTTCGATCGCGGCTAGCGGTTCGCACTTTTATCTATGGGGCCCGCGGTCGCTCGCTCAGTACGACCTGGATCATCCCGAACAGATCGCGTGGTTCGCCTCGCAAGGCGTGGGCCGCGGGCCGACGCGGGACGTCGTGCTGACGCAGGATTACGTCCTGCAGATCAACCAGATGGGCAGCCAGAACCTGGCGGCCCCGGCGTTACCGACGGTCCAACTGGCGATGTACAGCCGAGCTGTTACGGCATCCGGCGTCGAAAGCGGCGTGCTGGATCAACGGCCGGTCGTTCGCGACCTGTCGACACTTCTCGCCAACGAATGGCAGGTGACGGACGGCGCGTTTTATTACATCTCCGGCGACCAGAAGCTGAAGGTGCTGCAGGTCAATCGCTGAACGTACGACGAGCCGGCCCCATCTTCGTAGGGGCGACATACATGTCGCCCGCGAGGGCCATCTACGTTTCCGGGCGACGTGTATGTCGCCCCTACAGGAAACGCGCTCACCCGCCGCGGATCAGTGCTTCGACTTCTTGAACGGATAGCTCACCGTGATCACACCGGCCGTCCCGCCGCGCGGGGCGAAGTCGCCGATGACCGTCATCCGGCGGGGTTTCAGCAGTTTCACCAGGTCGTCCAGAATCGTGTTGGTGACGCCTTCATAAAAGATGCCCTTGTTGCGGTAGGCGAAGAAATACAGCTTCAGGCTTTTCATCTCCACGCACAGCTTGTGCGGCACGTAGCTGACGGTGATCGTCGCGAAGTCGGGCTGGCTGGTTACCGGGCAGACGCTGGTGAATTCCGGGAAGACAAATTTAATCTCGTAATCGCGGTCGGTGCGCGGGCTGGGGAAGCTTTCCAGGATCGAGGCAGGATTCGCGATCTGCTTGTCCGTGAGGATCGATCGCTTGCCCAGCTCATTCAGATTCAGTTTCGGCATAGAACGCATTATAGAGATCATCCGGCCACGGTGCGTCAAGGGTTTCTTCAACGGCCGGCACGACCGCGAGAATTCGCTCCAGCTTGAACGTCCGCTGTTCGTTCCGCAGGTGGCAATGGGCGAAGAGCGTCTGCGTGCCCCGGATGCGGCGGACGTACATCGGCGTCACGGTCCGCTGGCTGCGCTGCTGGGCGGCGTCCAAATAGGTGATGCAGACCTTCTGCCCCGCGACCAGCGAGACGGCCACCTCGTCGGAGACGATCTGCTTCCGCACCGGATCGGCCGGCGGCTTGCTGGCGCCGCCTTGCATGGCCAGCACTTGGTCAAGCGTCAGATTCCACCCGCCACGGAACGCCAGCATCTTTTCGAAGACGGCGAAGGTCGTCAGGCAGTCGGCCAAGGCGCGGTGGGCGGTGCTGGTGGGCGCTTCCAACCGGGCGGCCAGCTTCTGCAGGCCGTTGCCGCCGCGGCCGAACTGCTTGTTGGCGATTTTCAGGGTGTCGAGCAGTGCGTACTCGCCGACCTCGCCCCGCAGCGGGTTGCCGAGCTTGCGGCATTCGCCATCGAAGAAGCCGATGTCGAAATGAACGTTGTGGCCGATGAGCACGGTCCCCGCCAGCATCTGCCGCACGGCAGGCCAGACGTCGCAGAACGTCGGCTGGTCGACCAGCATGTCATTGGTGATGCCGGTGATGGCCGCCGCGCCGGGGCTGACGGGGCGGCCGGGATTCAGGAGCTGCTGGTAGGTCGCAACGACCTTGCCTTGCTCGATGCGGACGACGCCGAGTTCGGTGATGCGGTCGCCGTAGGCGATCGACGAACCGGTAGTTTCGACGTCAATGACGCAGAGCGGGAGATCAAAAAGGCGGGTCGCATCCATGCGATTTATCAATCTTCTTTGGGCCGAACAGCTTAACAGCTGTCCCGATGATAATTCCATACACAATAAACGAGCCGATGCACGCTATGCCCCACGGCGGCTTCCATCGATTTAATTGGAGGGAACCACTTAGCAGAATCCCGCCAGCGACAGCAACGCCAACCCAAGAGCTGCCTCGATAAACGCACCCCAGAATGTATGGCCCAAACAATCCCAGGCAAAGGATAATGATGAACCAATCGCTAGGCCGCATCATTGGGCCATTCTACATCTGCGTCCCAATGATGCTCGTCTCGAACACCAGATTCCCGTTCACCACGCCTTGGGCGTTGCAGGTAATCCGGCGGTGGCGGTGGCCGGTGAGTTGGCTGAGGATGTAGAGGACGTCGCCGGGTTTCACTTCGGCGCGGAACTTCGTATCGCCGAGCCCGCCGAAGCCGATGAAGCCGGGCCAGCCGACGTATTTTTTCGTGTAGAAACTGGCGACCTGGGCGGCCGCTTCCAGCATGATCACGCCCGGCAGCAGCGGACGACCCGGAATATGGCCGGGGACCCAGAACTCGTCCGCCCCGACTTCCTTACGGCCCAGGATCTGCCCCTTCACGCTGTCCGCCCACACGATGGCGTTCAGGTGCTCCATCGCGCCGCGCTGCGGGTTGAGCTCGCGGATCGTCTCCGGGCCAAAAAGCGTGGCACTGAGGTCGATCGAACCGAGGTCGAAGAGGAAACTGGGGGGCATGGAGTCCGTTCCTGCAGGGAAGGTTTGGAAATCTTTGGCGTAGCCGCGAGCTTGCTCGCGGGTTTTGCGGTTTGAACGTTTAAACCGCGAGCAAGCTCGCGGCTACGCCGAATAAAACGTCGTCCGGACGCGGTTGCGCGTCCGGACGACGGATTTCGGGGAAACATCAGTCGGCGGTCGGGGCGGCATCGTCGGATGCGCCACCGGCGGCGGGAGCTTCGCCTTCCCCGCCACGGCCTTCCAGGATTTTCTTGCGGACTTCCTGGGCGGCCGACTTGATGTCCTGCATTTTCTTGCGGGCACGGGTGCCGGCGGCCTTATTGCCGCCAACGGCCTTGGCGACGTCGTCCTCGGATTCCAGGACCATCTGTTTGAGCTGTTCGAATTCGGGCAATGCCATGTCGTCTCCTTTTCGAGAATGGGTGAATCTTAGACCTTATCGGTCCCCCAAAACGCTGTCAAACCGCCCCTGCACCCCCAATACCGACCCTGCAGCGACATTGGGACGCGGGGTCGGCCCGTTTACACCGCCGCCCGCGCGGGTACATTTCACCTCCCCTACAGGAGAAGGAACCGACCATGGCTATCAAGATCCGCGACGCCAAAAGCTGCAAGTATGACCTCGTCTCGCTCGGCGAGTGCATGATCCGTCTGTCGCCCCCCGGGCACGGGCGGGTGGAATTCACCCCCTCCCTTGAAGTCTGGGTCGGCGGCGGCGAGTACAACGTCGCATACGCCTTGGCCCGCCTGGGCCTACGGACGGGGGCCATTTTCGGCACGAACACCTCGCCGATGGGCAAAATCATCCTGAACCACGCCCGCGCCGTCGGCATGGACGTCAGCCACGCCATCGTCCGCAAGTACGACGGCTACGGCAAAAAGGACCGCGTCGGCCTGAACTTCACCGAGGTCGGCCACGGCAAGCGGGCCAGCACCACGCTGTATGACCGCGGCCACAGCGCGACCGCTGGCATCAAGCCTGGCGAGATCAACTGGAAGAAGCTCTTCCAGGAAGACGGCGTCCGCTGGCTGCACACGGGCGGCATTTTCTCGGCCCTTTCCGCCGATACCCGCCTCGTGGTCGCCGAAGCCGTCAAAGCCGCCCACGAGGCCGGCACGATCGTTTCCTACGACCTCAACTTCCGCAGCAAGCTCTGGAGCAGCCAGGAAGCCATCGCCACCACGAAGCCGCTCGTCCCGTATATCGATTGCCTCATTGGCAATGAAGAGGACTTTGAAAAGGTGCTCGGCTATCACGCCGAAGGTGTCGACATCGAGAAGAACGAGCTGGACACCGGCGCGTTCAAGAAGATGGTCGAGAAGGTGGTCGCGGACTTCAAAAACATCAAAATCGTCGGCACGACCCTCCGCGGCGTGAAGACCGCCCTGATCAATGACTGGTCCGCCATCATGTGGGCCGATGGCAAGTTCTATGACGGGCTGAACTTCCCCGACCTGGAAATCGAAGACCGCGTCGGCGGCGGCGACGGCTTCGCCAGCGGCTTCACCTACGGCTTCCTGACCGGCAAAGAGCCGCAGGACTGCGTGAACCTCGGCGTCGCCCACGGTGCGATGCTCATGAGCACCCGCGGCGACAGCAGCCAGATCGAACTCGACGACCTGCTCCACGTGGCGGGCGGCGGCTCGGCCCGCATCAAGCGGTAAGACGCAATTCTAGAAGAGTTGGCCTAAGTGCAAAAAAATGGCGCGATTTTGATCGCG
>JAQGHK010000637.1 GCA_028288875.1 Phycisphaerales bacterium
GGCGACGCTGTCCATGTTGTTGAGGATGTCGTCGAGCTTGCGCCCGCGGCCGAGCTGCTCGCCGACGGTGCGATTGCGACCTTCCGGGCTCACGCAGGTGGTGATCAGATCGCCCAAGCCTGCCAGGCCGCCGAACGTGGAATGTTGGGCGCCCATCGCGATGCCCAAGCGGGTAATTTCAACAAGTCCACGGGTGACCAACGCGCTCTTGGCGTTATTACCTGCCCCCAAGCCATCCAAAATGCCGGCGGCGATGGCCACGACATTCTTCGTCGCCCCGGCCAGTTCAACGCCCGTCACATCGTTGTTCGTGTAAAGGCGAAACCACTGCGTGCTCATCGCCGCCTGCACCTTGCGGGCCAGTTCCTCACTTTCCGAAGCGACGACTGCAGTGGCCGGCAGATACTTGGCGATCTCCGCCGCGATGTTCGGCCCGCTGATGACATCAAAGTCATTCTGCTTCTTCCCCACCCCATGTCCGAGCACGTCGCCGAGAATCTGGCTCGGCCGAAGCAGCGTGTCATTCTCAATCCCCTTCGCGGCCGACACGATCGGCACGCCCGCAGGGACGAATTTTCTCAACCGCATCCAGACCGACCGCATGTACTGCGTCGGCACGCACGACAGGATCAGCGTTGCGTCCGTGAACGCTTCGGAGTCATTCGCCGTTAATCTCACCTCGCTGGGGACCTTCACGCCCGGAAGCAGGCGGCGCTGTTCACGATCCTGCAGCAGACGATCGATCGAGGCTTCGAACGCGCCCCACATCGTCACGCTGTGCCCGCCCTGCGTCAGCAGGATCGAGCAGACTGTCGCCATTGCACCATCACCCAGAATCGTCACGCGTTCGGTCATTCCGTTGATTGTGACGCGACGGAGGATGATTGGCTAGTGAACCGGATTTCATTCTGAAACGAAAAATGCGGGGCGTAGTCTTTTGATGAAGAGACCGCAGAAGGAGTCGTTGTCGTGATGAATCAGCCGTTGGTAGACGTTTTGGAAAAGCGGCAGTTTTTGGCCGCCGATTTTGCAGTTCGTGTCAATTTCGCGCCGGCAGATGCGCCCGCACCGGCAGGCTACAAGCTGGATTACGGCGCGAGCTACAGCCGGCGCGGCAACGGCCTGACCTACGGGTGGAGTTCCGACAAACGCGGTGATACGTCGCACCTGACTTCAATTTACGACAACCCGCGCGGCGATTCTCATATCAGTGTTGACCAAGGGGACACATGGAATATTGCAGTCCCCAATGGCTGGTATTCAGTGCGTGCCTTGGCCGGCGATCCCGCCACGCTTGATGGCGATTATCGCTACAACGTGGAAGGCCAGCCGCTGCTCAAGGGCAAGCCGTATCCCGGCTTTCCCTTCATTGAGGGAATCACCACCATTCATGTCACCGATGGCAAGTTGACCGTGACGTCAGACCCCAAAGCCAAAAGCAATCGATTGAATTCCTTGCAGGTGATGGCGGTCGACGCGCCGGTGGCGCCGCCGCAGGGCGTGAGCATTGACTGGCAGCGCGACAATTCGGTTCAATCGCCAATCGCGCGGGTTGAATCGGCCGTCGTGCGGATGGGGGATGCGCTCGTCGTCATGGGCGGCTTCACGGATAACTATCTGGGTGCGACTCATCGCGTCGATGTGCTGAATACAAAGACCGGCGAATGGACCCGCTGGGCCGACCTGCCCGGGGCTGAGACGCACATCGCTGCCGCGACCGACGGGCGATACATCTACATCGCCGGCGGCCAGACCGGGCCGCTGTTGAGTCAGGATCTGACCGCGGATGTCTGGCGGTTCGATCCGAAGAAAAACGTATGGGAACGCTTCGGCCAACTGCCAACGATCCGTGCCGGAGCCCAGATGCAGTACCTCGATGGCAAACTCCATGTCATCGGCGGCGACAACGAAACGCGCGTCGTCTCACAATCCACCCACTATGTGCTGGACCTGGCCGACCCCTCTGCCGGCTGGACCGAAGCCACCCCGTTGCCGGTTCCGACGGATCACCACACGTCGATTGTCGTGAACGGCGACCTCTATGTCCTCGGCGGCGAAATCGATCACGGCACGAGCTACTTCACCCGGTCGGATTTCTTCCGCTACGAGGCTGGCACAGACACTTGGACGACACTGCCGAACATGCCAAGCGGCCTGAGTCATCAAGAGGGTGCCACCCTGACCGATGGCAAGCGAATTATCGTCATTGCCGGGCAGGCTGACGTGCAGCAGATGAGCAGCGTGGTCTATAGCTACGACTTGGAAACCGGCGTCTGGGATGAGCATACGTCGCTCCCGACCGCCCGAAAGGGTGGCGTGGCCTGGCTGGACGGCGACACGATTCATTATTTTGCGGGCGATGATGAGAAGTACGGCCAGCCCCTCTGGTCGTACGAAGGACGGATCGACGGCTAGGCCGTGAAATTAGGCCATGGATCGGCCGCTCCCTTCGTCTCGCAAAGTAAACAGCCGGCGGTGTCATTTTTGTCACCGCCGACCGTGTTTCTGGGCCCCACGTCCACTCCGAAAAATAATTATCGACATGGATGGAAGAAACCGCCGCCTCCGCGCAACTGTACTGCCGGCCTTACACTGAGGCGGATGCCGGATTGGTCGGATGCCCAGTTGATGGCCGGGGTTGCCCGGGGTGATTCCGCAGCGATGCGCGAACTGCTCCGGCTGCACGGCGATTACCTGTTCGGCGTCGCCCGCACCCTGACCAATTCCCCGGCTGATGCCGAGGACGCGGTTCAGGAAACGCTGGCGGCCCTGATGACGGCGAAATTTCGCGGCGATGCGTCGCTGAGAACGTTTCTCGTCTCGATCGTCGTCCGGCAAGCCGCCCTGATCCGCCGCCGAACGCGGCCGAGCGTGCGGCTGGCGGATGATGAGATGTCCGGAGGGGCCGACCCGCAGTCGGCCGTGGATGCGAAACTGGATCTGGCCGGCCTGCTGGCCCGCTTGTCGCCGGAACACCGAGAGGTGCTGGTGCTGCGGGAAATCGAAGGCCGGAATTATGAAGAGATGGCCGAGTCGCTCGGCGTGCCCCGCGGGACGATCGAAAGTCGCCTGCACCGGGCCCGCGAGACGCTCCGAAAGTTGTGGCAGAAGTGATTTGCCGCCGAAGTTAAGAACGCTGAAGCAATCGAATGTCGCCCGATACCGAACAACTTCTGCAAGCCTGGCTCGACGGCGAAATGCCGGCGGCCGACCGGGCGCAGATTGAAGCGATCATCGCTGCGGACACAGATGCCGCGGCTTATGTTGATTCCCTCCAAAACATGGGTGACCGTCTTCGTTCGGCCCCATTGCCCGGAATGCCCGAGGGGGCCCAGGCGCGATGGATTCGCGAATGGCAGATCACGCGGGACCGCTCCGTTCGCCGGCTGGCGAGCTGGATGACACTGGCCGCTTCGGTGGTGCTTGGCATTACGCTTTCGACCGCACTCAGCCGCCCTGCTCAGGCTCAGCCTGTGCTGGCGGAATGGGAAACAGCCGCGGTGGCGGGTGTAGAAGATGACGACGCGCCGCGCACGGCACGGGTAATCGCAATCGACTTGGCCCTGCCGCAAGCGGGCGATGTTTCGCGGGAAGGCTCGCGATGACACGGTTGATCGTCATTACTGGATTCATCATTGCCTTTATTGCCGGGACGATGGCCGGCATGGTGATCCGCCACGACGGCGGGCCCGGCGCTCATCTGCCCGGCGGACGTGAAAGCTTCATCGGCAGCCAGCTGGGCCTGAGTGCCGATCAGCAGGCGAAGATGAAAGCCATCTGGCAGGACGTTTCGCACCGGCCCGACCGCAGCAAGCGCGGGCAGATTCGAAAAGACCAGGAAGACGCGATCGCGAAACTGATCCGCCCAGAAGATCGCCCGGCGTACGACAAAGTGGTGGCGGATTGTCACTCGAAACTCGACCAGATGGACGCGGAAGGCAGAAAATCTTTCCAGCAGGCCGTCGAAAAAACAAAAGCGATTTTAACGCCCGATCAACTGAAGAAGTATGACGTGCTGCTGGCCCGCAACGACGGACGTGACCGGGATCGCCCCGCCACGCGACCAACGCCATAAGGCCCGGCGGAGGATCGGCGAAGTTTATTTAAACCTCCCGAAAGGAGAACGGTATGTCGTGGAAAGCTTCTGTATTGGCCGTCGCACTTGCGGCCGCTGTGTGTCCGACGCTCTCGTTTGCTCAGAATGACCCGAACGCCGCTGGTGGCGGCGGGAACAACGGCGGTGGCCGTCAGCGTGGCCAAGGCGGCCAGGGTGGTCAAGGCGGTGGCGGCCAGGGTGGCGGTCGCATGGACCCGGCCCAGTTCCAGCAGCAAATGATGGATCGCATGAAGGAACAGCTCAAGGTTCAGGACGACGAGTGGCGCGTCATTGAGCCTAAACTGACCAAGGTTGTGGCGGCCCAACGTGAGGCCCGCGCCGGCATGATGGGTGGCTTCGGCGGCCGTGGCGGTCGTGGCGGCGGTGGTGGTGGTCCTGGCGGCGGTGGTGGCGGCGGTCAGGATCAGACCCCGACGACCAAGATCGGCATCGCGCAGAAGGACCTGCGTACGGCCCTTGAGAGCGACGCCTGCTCGCCCGAGGACATCGATAAGAAGTTGACGGCCTACCGTGCTGCCAAGGCTGAAGTTCAGACGAGCCTTGATGCGGCCCGCAAGGACCTCAAGGAAGTCCTGACAGCCAAGCAGGAAGCCCAGCTCGTGCTCATGGGCATGCTGGAATAGTCTTTGATTCGGAATCCGCCCGCGGTGGCCGGTAACGCCACTGCGGGCTTTTTGTTGAGGGCTTTTTGTTGCGGGATTTTCATAGGAACGACGTTTGACGCATTTCATCGAACAGATTCGCAGCCACGGCCTGCTCAACGCCGAAGGCGCGGAGCGCGCCGAAGCCTTCATCAATCAAGGCAAGCCGATTGAGGACGCCGTGCTCGCCGCCGATGGGCTCAGCGAAGACGTCCTCCTGAAGTATCTGGCCGAGACGTTCGAACTGCCTTACATCGATCTTGAACACCGCGCGCCGACCAAAGAATTTCTCACGCAATTTCCGCTACGCGTGCTGGTGCACCACAACGTCCTGCCAATCGAAGAGACCGCCGGTGTGACGCTCGTCGCCACCAGCCGTGTGAGCGACACCGCCGGCCTGGACGAACTTCGCCTGCTTACCGGCCGATCGTTCGCCATGGCCCTCGCGCCCGCCGGTGAAATTAAGCGAACGCTCAGCAAGCTGGTGGGTGTGGGCGCCGACACACTGCAAAGCCTCGACGCCGAGGCCGGCATTCAGGTGCTGGACGGCGAAAGTGAAAACGATCTCGATTCTTCCGAAGCGGCGCAAGACGCATCGATCATCAAATTCGTGAACCAGATCCTGGCCGAGGCCATCGAAAGCCGGGCAACGGACGTTCACATCGAGCCCTTCGAAAACGAACTGCGCCTGCGCAATCGCATCGACGGCGTGCTGGTCGAAAGCAACGTGCCGGCCAGCATCCGCCGATTCCATGCGGCCATCGTGTCGCGCATCAAGATTCTGTCGCACCTCGACATCGCCGAAAAGCGTCTGCCGCAGGACGGCCGCATCAAGCTGAAGCTGGGCGGCCAGGAAGTGGACGTTCGCGTCAGCATCATCCCCATGATCCACGGCGAGGCCGTCGTCATGCGTCTGCTCGCCCGCACAACGGATCTCAAAGGCACCAGCCGTCTCGGCATGGCCCCGCGCGACAACGCGATCTTCAACAACGTGCTCGATATGCCGCACGGCATCGTGCTCGTGACGGGCCCCACCGGCTCAGGCAAGACAACCACGCTGTACGCCGCGCTCAGCGCGATCAACGGCACCGATCGCAAGATCATCACGATCGAAGACCCGGTCGAAATTCAGTTGCGCGGCGTGAACCAGATTCAGGTCAGCCAGAAGACCGGCCTGACGTTCGCCGCCGGCCTGCGTGCCGTGCTTCGTCACGACCCCGATGTCGTCCTTGTCGGCGAAATTCGTGATAAGGAAACCGCCGAAATCGCCGTGCAGGCGTCGCTCACCGGTCACTTGGTGTTCAGCACGCTTCACACGAACGATGCACCCGGCGCCTGCACGCGTCTGGTCGACATGGGCGTCGAGCCGTATCTGGTGTCATCTTCGCTGGAAGTCGTTGTCGCCCAGCGATTGGTTCGCCTGATTTGCCCGAAATGCCGAACCGAAATGTCGGCCGAAGAATACGCCAAGAAGAAAGAGCTGTTCGGGGATCGCGTACCGGCAAAACTTTTCAAAGGCTCCGGCTGCCGCAATTGCAGCGGGACGGGCTATCGCGGTCGCCAAGGCCTGTTCGAGATGATGAGCATCACCGATGAGATGCGTACGCTCATCATCAACAACTCGGCCAGCCACGAAATCCGCAAGGCCGCCGTCAAAGACGGCATGCGCAGCCTGCGTGAGGACGGCTGGCGGCTGATCCATGAAGGCGTCACCACCATCGACGAAGTCATGCAGAACACGAAGGACGAGGAAAACCACATTCGGTTCAATCCGACACCGACTGAGGCCACGCACTAATGGCCAGCTTCGCGTACACCGCCATCGACCGCACCGGCCGCCGCACGTCGGGGGTAATCCCGGCCGACTCACGCGCGGCTGCTGTGGATGCCGTCGTCAGCCAAGGCCTTTCGCCGATCAGCATT
>JAQGHK010000645.1 GCA_028288875.1 Phycisphaerales bacterium
CGTGAACGCCAGCCCGATCTGGCTTCGGAAGCTTTGTCGCCGCAAGCCCTCACGCCAGCCCGCGTGCCTGCGGCACCTCCCGGCCATACCGGGCGAGGGAGCCAGAGGCCGCGACGCCAAGAGGTGCCTCGCTCTGACACCCCTTCTAGAGCAGAGTGCATCTTCGTGTAGCCGCGAGCTTGCTCGCGCGTCGTGGCAGAAACACGAGCAAGCTCGCGGCTACGCCGCTACGCGAAGACTCCGCTCTTGCCGGCGCGGTGCGAGCAAGATCCGATGCACACGTTGATGGAAGTGAGTTCTACCGCTGCCCGATGATCCCAAAGTACGCCAGCGCGATGATTACCAGCAGTACGCCGCCGAACACCACCAGGCGCACCACCGATTGCTTCTGCGCCTCGGCGTGGATCGCCGCACCCGGCGGCGGGGCTTTGTATTTTTTAAGCTCTTTCATCTCCGCCGCGCAGCGTTTGCACATCACCGACCCGTTGTAGGTGGTGATGCCTTCGCTGCGGAGTTTGCGCCCACATTCGGGGCACGGGATGAGCGTGGGGTCGTCACTCGCCGCGTTCTCGGCCTCGGCGCACTTCACGCAGATGTACCCGCGTGAGTCCTTCAGGCGGCGGTGGCCTTTGAGGTCTTTGCCGCAGGATCGGCAGATTTTTTCGCCGGTCGTCGAAGGCTCCGGCCCGCTGGCCACCATCGGCTCTGGCGGGTTTTCGCTCGGCGCAGCAACGCTCGTTCGTCGGGGCTCGAAGCAGCGGCACACTTGCCGACCACTCCCGGGCTCACCGCCGATCACGCCCCCGCAATCCGGACAAATCAGTTCTTCCGACATGAACAACACCGCAAAACATCAGGCACGAAACATCGAGGTTGGTATGCCAATTATAGCATCATTTTGTGCGAATTTTCTACCCGGTTTAATTGAAGTGACACCGGGCACGCGGCAGGATTATCAGACGTTAGCCCGGTTTCATTATCTGCCGAAACGTCCGGCCACGTGGGCCGCAATCGTCGCGGCGCGCTGGCAGCCCGACGTCGGCCCGCCGCGCACCATCGGCGTGGCAATATTGTCGCACCCCTCCGCCCTTCACCGCACCCGCCACCGCGTGTTCGGCCTTCGTCCGATGCGTTTCGGCCAGCGCCTGCACTGGGTGAACGCGAATCTCCGTACCGTCAGCCGGGTGATCATCCACCCGCAGTTCCGCGGCATCGGCCTGAGCACGCCGCTGATCGAGGCCGCCATCGCCGCGTGTCCGACGCGCTATGTCGAAGCGTCGGCGCGCATGGGCCGCGCGCATCCATTGTTCGAACGCGCGGGCTTCACGCGCGTCGAACCGCTGACGGTGGATGAAGCGATCTACTACTGGCGAGAGACGCCGTCACCTCGCCCGCCTCCGGTCCCCTCGCCCGTTGTACGAAACGGGAGAGGGTTAGGGTGAGGGCGAGCGTCAAGACCACATCAAGCGCAGACCTTTTAGCCCGACGACGAGCGCGCGTTTGCACTTCAATTCGATTGGTCGTCGGCCCTCACCCTAACCCTCTCCCGTGAATCCACGGGAGAGGGGATCAGACGCCGCGCGAGCGCGGCTTCACTTCACGTCTCCACATCCTCGTTGTCATCCTCCCACCCCAACTCCCACCCCGGAGCCCGCCCTGACTGAGAACGAAACGCCTTGCCGCACGCCGGATGAATTACATGCCTGGATCGTTCGCCATGCGGAGATGCACATTCCGCGATTTCCCGTCTGTCCGAATCACAATGCGCCGTTCGAGTACGTCCGCCGGGCCTATTTCGAGCCCAGCGCCGATCAAATCGTCTGGGCCCCGCGCGGCGGCGGAAAAACCTCGCTGGCGGCGCTCGTCACCGTGCTCGATCTCCTGCACAAGCCCGGCATTTCCGTCCGCATTCTTGGCGGCAGCCTGGAGCAGAGCCTACGCATGTGGGAACACCTGATTCCATTCATGGAAAAGATCGATAAGACGCAGATCGTCAATCCGAAAGCGCTCGCCCGCAAATTGAAGCTAGAAAACAAATCCACCGCCGCCGTGCTCACGCAAAGCCAGCGCAGCGTCCGCGGAATTCGCGTGCAGAAGGTGCGGTGCGATGAGATCGAACTGTTCGACCCGCTGGTGTGGGAGGCCGCCCAGCTCACCACGCGCAGCACCGGCATGCACGGCAATTCAAAAGGCGCCCCCGTACGCGGATCGATCGAGGCGCTCTCCACCCTGCACAAGCCGTTCGGCCTGATGCGGCAACTGGTGGACGATGCCGTCGCGACCGGCCGCGTGTTGGTGCGGTGGTGCCTGCTCGATGTGCTGGAACGCTGCCCGCCGGAACGCCAGTGCAGCGGCTGTCCGCTCTGGGATGAATGCCGTGGCGTGGCCAAGGAACGGGCCGAGGGATTCGTCAGCATTGACGACGCCATCGCGCAGAAATCCCGCGTCTCGCTGGACGTGTGGAACACCGAAATGCTCTGCCGCCGCCCCAGCACGCGCGGGCTGGTGTTTCCGATGTTCGATCCGACCGAGCACATTCGCGTGGACGCGCCGTTCGACCTGCGCGAGGCCGACTGGTCGCTGGCGATGGACTTCGGCTACTCCGCCCCGTTCGTCTGCCTCTGGATCGCCCGCTGCGGAGAGGCGGTGTACGTCGTCGATGAATACCTGCAGGAGCAGCGCACGGTCGACCAGCATTTGAACGAGCTACGCAAGCGCCCCTGGCCGCCGACCACGCGCGTGGCCTGCGACCCCGCCGGCAACGGCAAAAGCGACCAGACCGCCCGCAGCAACATCGACCTGCTGAAAGCGTCCGGCTACCGTGTGAAAACCCGCGCCAGCCTGATCGTGGATGGCCTGGAATTAGTCCGCGCCGCCCTCAAATCCGCCAGCGGGGCCGTGCGGCTGCAAATCCATCCCCGCTGCACGAAACTGATCCGGGCCATGCAGAGCTATCACTACGCCACCGATCGCAGTGAACTACCGGAGAAGGACGGCACGCATGATCATCCGATCGATGCTCTTCGCTATTTTTACGTCAATCAGCAGACGGCAACGGTGAAGCCGCGAACGTACTGAAACCGCGAACGTATTGAATCCGCGAACCGGTATGCCCTCTGGTCCCCTCTCCCGGTATGGCCGGGAGAGGGTTAGGGTGAGGGCTTCACCGCCGCGAGGATGCAGCTGCAGACGTCCTTCACGTTCCGCACAACGTCACCCGCATAAAAGCGAATCACCCGCCAGCCTAAAGCCTCGAGCGCCTTGGTTCGCTCTTCGTCATAAGCAACGGCGTCGTCATCGTCATGCTGCTTCCCATCGACTTCTACGATCAGCTTGCACGCCTCAGATGCGAAGTCCGCGATGTAATTTCCGATGGGGAATTGTCGGCGGAACTTCAGACCATCTAGGCGGCGATCACGAAGCTCATACCAGAGTTTGCGTTCGGCGTCGGATGGTGCCTTGCGCATTTCCCTGGCACGGTTCTGAAGTTTGGAGGTGTTTTCGCGTGGATTGATCAACGGTCGAAGCCCTCACCCTAACCCTCTCCCGGCCATACCGGGCGAGGGGACCAGATGCCGTTCGCGCGGTGGATTATACCGTGATTCGTTCGGCGGGCCGCACTGCTTCCGGCTTTTCTTCCTTCGGCGTTTCCGGCGAAAAGCGTTTCGCCAGCTTCGCAAACGCCATGACATCGCGGGCGGTGTACAGCTGTTCGTAATCGCGGGCGAAGAACAGGTCGAGCGTCCATGACAAGGCCACGCGCAGTTTCTTTGCCAGCCGCGGCAGCTTCGCGACGTAGACCGTGCGCCACATCCACCAAGCGAAAAAGCCGCTGAACTGGAAGCCAAAGACGGTGGCCACGCCGGTGTGGTGGCCGATGCTGGCGAGCTGGCCGATGGTGGTGAACTTGAAGGGCTCCAGCGGTTGGCCATCAATGTGGGCGATGAGATTCTGCGCCGCGTGGGTCGCCTGCCGCAATCCATGCTGGGCCGTGCCGGGTTGCGGCAGGCCGGTTTTGAAATCGGGCACCGACGCGCAATCGCCGACGGCCCAGAGGTTCTCGTGGCCAGTGACGCGCAGCGTGTTGTCGACCTTGATCCGGCCTTTCTCTTTGGCCAGCGGCAGCGGCTCGATCACCGGGCTGGGCTTCACGCCGGCGGTCCAGATCAGCGTGTGCGCGGGGAAGGTGAGGCCGTCGGTGATCGTGACGACCGAGTCGCTGTAACCCGTCACCCGCTGGCCGGTGAGGACTTCCACGTTGCGTTCGATCAATTTCTTCTGAGCATACAGGCCGAGCTTTTCGCCGAGTTCCGGCAGCACCACTTCGCCGGGGTGGATCAGCACGACGCGGACTTTTTCGTTCCGCAGTTCGGGGTACAGCTCAATGGCATCACGCACAAAATCATTCACCGCACCGATGGTTTCCACGCCGGCGAACCCGCCGCCGGCGCAGACGAAGGTGAGGAACTTTTCCCGCTCGGCCGCATCGGGTTCCAGGGACGCCTGCTCCAGCATCGCCAGCATGCGGTTGTGGAGCAGCGCGGCGTCACTGATCGATTTCATCGTGACGGCGGTGTCTTCCAGATTGGCGATGTTGAAAAAATTGGAGGTCGATCCGACGGCCAGGATCAGGTGGTCGAACTCAAACTCGAGCGGCCGTTTCCGCAGGCCGCGCGTGCAGATGACTTTCTTCGCCTCCAGATCAACGCGGGTGACATCGGCTTCGACGAAGCGCACGCGTTTGAGCATGCGGCGCAGCGGGTTGACGATGTCGGTCGGATTCAAATCGCCGGCGGCGACCTCGTGCAGCATCGGCGTGAAGAGCAGGAAATTGTCTTCGCTGATGAGCGTGACCTGCAGATCGTCGCGGTGCTTCAGGCGTTTATCGAGTTCCAGCGCCGCATACACGCCGCCGAAGCCGCCGCCGAGGATGAGGATTCTGGTTTTCGTCGGCATGCGCAATTGTTCGGACGTCACGGGCACAGGGCAAGTCTCAAATTCGCGGCGCGCGGATGCCGTGCTTTGGAGGGCGTCACCCCGTGACAGTTCCTCTGCAAACGAAATAGCGGTTGCGACTGCCGCCCTCCGACTCAGTGGACGGTGCGGACGCGCCGCGCGACTATTTTTTCGGTTCGGCGATTTCCTGCCGCATCATCGCTGTCGGCTTGATCAGCAGCATGAGCGTGTGGCCGGGCGTGGCGGCGTCGGTGGCGGCGTAGAGGGCGGAATGGCCATCGGCGAGGGTGAACATGCTGTCGAAGACGTTGGTCGTCAGCGCGTTCGACGGCAGGCGACGTTTGACGGTCAGCGTGAACGCGACGCTGGTGGCGTGGCCGTCGGTGGAGGCGCGGGTGTTGAGCGTGATGCCGGAGTGATCGGCGGGGCCGGCGACTTTGGCGGTGCTGTGATCGACCATGATGAACGCGCGCTGCCCGTTGAAGACGGTGAGGCGCGGGGCGGCGAACGTCGCCACGCCGGACGCGGGCTCGGTAGCGCCGAGCAGGCCTTTGACATCATCCGCGGTGAGATCGACGGCGACGTTCGGCACGGACAGTGCCGCCGCGACGCGCAGGCGCACCGCCTCGGGCAGGCGGCCGACGATGCTGTCGGGCACGTCGAGCACGCGGTTTTC
>JAQGHK010000657.1 GCA_028288875.1 Phycisphaerales bacterium
GGAAACGCGACACATCTTTAGCGATTCCTAAACGCCTTGGAGGAGTGCATTATGATTAAATCTATTTTCTCGCAGGTCTTGGCGAGCGGCTGCCTGTTGGCCGCCATGGTTTCTACGGCTCAGTCTGCCACGTGGACGCCGGATCCGTCTCTTACTAACCCGCAGCGGCACATCGATCTGTATAACATCGGCCGTAGCTATTGCGACACGAATTGGAACGCTACGCAAGGGTTGACCAATATCGCCGGTTATCAGGTCCGATCGAACTTCACATACGCCTACGGGCTGATGATCACGAAGGACCCCACCGATGTGGCCCGCGCCAAGGCGATCCTGACCAAGCTGCTTCAACCCTCCACGACCCAGCAGGAAGTCAACACGAACTCGGTCTTCCTGAGCGTGACTGACAACGGCGTTACCCGTACTGTGGATGCATATGGTTCGTTTCGCTGGACGTACAACGCCGTCGATACGGGCGGCAATCCGGTCTACGACGTCAACGGCGGTATCTTTGACGCACTGGTGCTGGCGGATATCGCTTACTTCGACAACCACAACCACGTGCTGGACACGACAACGCGATCCCTGGTCGACACGGCCTTTCAGCGGGCACTGACGTTCACGATGGCCGCGAATATTGGCGAAGATTATACCAACATCGCTTTAACCTCCGCCGCCGTCGCCGCTGCGGGGAAATCGCTCTACAACATCAGCGGAGCCGACACGTTCGCGCAGACGAAGCTGAGCAACATCTACACGCAGAGCGGCGGGGTGGCACAGAATCATGTCGTTTACGAGTATCTGGCACCGACCTATTATGGCGTTGATTTGACCGGCGTTTATTCCTGCCAGCGGTTTTCGTTCAATACCACTTTCGGGAATACGGTTGCGTCCGTGGAATACAACCTGTGGACGCAGATCGGCATCGATTACCACGCGCCGACGGGGAACATGGTCGGCCCATGGAACCGCACCTATGGCCAGAACATGCTTCAGTACAATGCGTTGGTCAACTACTTTCTCGACTTGGGCCTGACCAATGGCTATCCGGTTACGTCCGGTCAATCCGGGCAAATCGCCGACGAGCCGGGCACGCTGATCATGTGTGATCTGCCGGTGACGGTGAATACACAGCTCAACGCGTCGCAGCCATACGGCCTTAAAACGCTGACCGCGTCGGCCGGCCCGACGGACACAAACGACACGCCCCGCACGCTGTACGTGTCGCGATGCAAGAATAATTTCATGCTCGGAACGGTCGCCGTCCAAGATATGGACGTCGCAAAGCGAAACCTGGTCGCATTCTGGCAGCTGAGGACGCCGGTGACGAGCGCAAACGAAGGCTTCTTGATCGACGAGTCGCCCACAACGGCGAGCGGACCAAACTCAGATCACACGAATTACCACAACGCCATAAGCAGCGCTTCGGGTCGGGACGTGCTGGTGTGTTTATCCCACGCCAACGGCCTGGTCGAGGCAACGGCGCCCGGGTCTGCCTTCGCACCGGGGTCGCTTTTGACATTTGCTCCGGGATCGGTGTTGAACAGCCTGCCGAACGCCGTGCCCTACGTCGTTCAGAACGGCACGTGGCTGACCTACGTTACGCCAATTACGAACATCAGCGGAACTTACGCGAAGTCCAACGACGCCAGCAACAAGCTCTATCTCTACCGGCCGTGGCTTAATAGTGCGGGTGGAAGCAACGCCGATGGGGTGGGCACTGCACAGGTGCTCGCGTATGTGATCAGTTTCCGTCCCAGCGACGAACCGCAGCCAACTGTCAGCAATAAGGTGCTGCAAGCGGACGGTAGCAGCAACATCACCGCGAGCGCCAACGTGTACGACCCGTTAACCGGCGTGACAACCACACTTTCCGTGAATGGTTTCACCCACTAGAGGCAAAATATGTCACAAAAATCTGGCGCGGCAGGATGTAATTGAGAGCCAAGTAGAAAAACATCTGGAAAATTGGTGATACACAGACTGCCCGCTCGCCATATTATTGATGAAAAATTTCATTTAATAATAAAATTCATTATTGACTGCGACGATATGCCTCATTACAGTTCCCTCTTCTGTCATGTCTTTCGTTTGTTGCGGAGAAAGCGTGCGATTGGGAATGAGGTTCCGGATCTCTCTAGTCCGCGCGCCGGTTCAATCCATCTTTCCTGCGGAGGAACGTATGCGGAATAATCGTCTCACGACTCAGGCCGACATCGCGAATAGGCGACCGAAGGCTCAGCGGCTTTTTCTCGCAGACCTAGTCTTGGTGTTTTGCGGCTTCGGCCTGCCCGGCACGGCCTGGGCCACCAAGCCGCCGGTGGACGTGGTCACAATCCCCTCCGGCGTGCCCGGCTACATCTCGGCTACTACGTGGACCGTCACGGCGACGGCGGCGTCAGACGGGATAAACAAGACCATCCCGATCCGCGCCTACGAGCCTGACGGGACCCTCACGAACGGCTGCTACGTTGGCCGCTGTTCCATCGCCGGCTCGACCACGTTTACGGTCGATGGCCATGTAACCATCACAGGCAGTAATTTCAATATCTCACCGACGTCGTACGGCATAACGGCCACTGTGTCGAACGGCTTCACGACGAACAGCAAGCTGACGTTCACGATTCCCTCTTCGAGATATCTTGAGATCACCATCCCAGGCAAAGCGGCCGTGCTTTGCCTACTGGCGGACCCGGCCGAAGCCGCACCCCCGAATTCTTCCGGGACGGGGATTTTCAATGTGAAGACGCAATATGGCGCCGCAGGGACCGGCACTGCTGATGACACGGCCGAGATCCAAGCCGCGATCGATGCCGCCGCGGGCACGGTTGGGGGCGGGACCGTGTATGTTCCGCCGGGCGCCTACAAGGTGGGCCCCCCCGTAACGAGGGGATACGCGTTACAACTCAAAAGCAAAGTCGCGCTCTATCTGGAAGCCGGGGCGGTAATCTTCGCTGACCCCGCCGCGCCTTGGGCAGGGAAGGGGTCCAGTACGGGTCTAAACGGGGACTTCCTCGTCGACGCAAACAGCACTTCCACCGCTGAGATTTACGGCCGAGGCGAGCTGTTTTGCAACGGTTCGGTGTCCGGCCTTATCACCGGTATCCCGGGTTCGACGACTAATCCAGGGAAAGGGGCTCAGATAAGCCCCTTCCAAACAAAGTCGACCAGTAGTTTTTCGGTGTACGGCGTTCTGTGCCATGACAGCACCGGCTTCACCATTCAGATCGACGCCGGAAGCTCGAATGCCACGGTGGCCAACGTAAAGGTCATCAACCGTTACGACTGGCAGTACAACGATGGCATGGACGTGATCGGCACGGCCACGGCGAACATTACCCACTGTTTCGTCCGCACCCACGACGATGCGGCCACCGTGAAAACGGGCGTTAGTGGTAGCACTCAGGTCAGCTCGTTCATTACGTACGACGACATGGTGATGGACTCGGCCGACAGTTGCGGGTTCTGTATCGGGGCGGAAACCGATGCCGACATCCATGACATTACGGCCAGTAACTTCAAAGTGATCGAGTGCGGTCGCGGTCTCGCCCTGCTTCATCATAAGTTTGGCGGGCACGGGCACTGGTATAACTTGTCGTTCACGGATTGGGACGTCGAGGACGTCGACCTCGCCGACACCACGAATAATTGGACCGGCTCGAATGAGCCTACAGACCCGAAAGGGGGCTACCACTGCGCGATCCAAATGGAGATCGTTCCTGGAAGCTCAGGTGGCGGCCTGGGGCCCATCGGCGGCGCCGTTTTGTGTCAGAATATGCTCTTCCACATACATGGCCCCACGAGCTCGGCCCTTTGGGGATATAGCACTACGAATAACATTAGCGGCGTTACCTTCGATAACGTCCAGATGTGCAACGCCGCAGGCACGCCCATCCATCTTCTGAGTTTCAGCACCACGATCGATGGCAAGCAGGCCATGTATAGCGAGCCCTTCTCCAGCGCTACCTTCAAGTAATGGTGCTGTTAGAGATTGATACATCCGGCTGGCAGGCGTGTCGATCACGTCTGCCAGCCGGCACGCTGCACGGACTTGTTCCTAAGCGCGGAAAAGAGACCGAATCGTGGGACGACTGCACTCTTTGATTCTGAGCTTCGGGTGGACGGTCGCCTTGCTGCCGACCGCGGCTTTTGCCCAAGCCGGCCCGGCCGTTATGCCGACGACCGTGCCGGGGGAGGCTGCGGTTGCGCAGGCAGCGTCCGATGAAACCCTTACGCTGAACTTTCCGGAAAACACGCATTTCAAGGCTCTGATCGAATACGTATCCCAACGCCTCGGCATTCAGTTTCTTTATGACGATCAGATCGGCGAGACAGCGATCACCATCAAGCAGGGCGTCCAGATTCCGCGCAGCACGCTTCTGAACTTTCTGCAAGTAATTCTGCAATCCAAAGGGTACGCGATCGCTGACTTGAACCAGGCCGGCTGGAAGCAGATCACGCCGGCGGCGCAACTGCCGCAGACCGCTAGGCCGCTGATCGGAGCGACCACCCGGCCGGTCGAGGGCGCCGTGACGCAGGTATTTGTGACCCAAAGCGTCGACGCCTCCCGCATCGAAGTGCTGATCAAGCCGTTCCTGTCACAGCCGGGTGGTACCACTGCCAGCATTGCAGAGCGACGGCTTCTGGTCGTCACCGATTACGCCGCCAACGTCGCCCGCATCGCCTCGCTGATTGAGGAGATCGACCAGCCGGTGCGCCAGGTGGTCATCGAGTTCGTTCAATTGAAGAACGCCGATGCCTCAGACGTTTCGACCCGGACTCAGACGATCATGCAGTCGACGGTCAACACGGCGGGCGCGCAAAGCCCGACGCAGATCGGCATGGTGGAGGTTGGCTTTGATGCGCGGACAAACCAGATCGCCTTGGTCGGTCCAAAGGAGCGGGTGGCCGAGGCGATCAATGTCGTCAAGCAGTTTGACGCGCCCGTCGCGCTGGTGACGCAGACCTATCACTTCGACTACGCCTCACCCGACCGCGTTGACAAGCTGATGAAGCAACTGCTCGATCCGGCGGTCGCCAAGCGGGCCTACCAATCGGCCGTCGACAAGGAAGGGCGTCTGCTTGTTGTATCCACGACGCCGGAAATACATGCACGGATCGAGGCGATGAAGACGACAGTCGACGTTCAAATGCCCATCACGGACAGCCCGATCCAGTTCTACAAGCTGTCGAATACTAGCGCGAAGGACGTGCTTAAAACGCTCAAAGGCATCCAAGGCCAGGATGACACCGACTCGTACGATGCTCTGGAACATGGGGACGGGGATCGTGGCGCTGCCAATCCTCTGTCGCGACGCAAGTTTAATGGAGGCATCCCCGGGAGCGACTATGGACAGGGTGCGAATCAACAGGGTGCAAGCCAGTCGGGCGATTCATCGCAGATGGGTTCCTCTCCTCGCTTTGGTGTCGGAGCGCGATTTGGCGCCAGCACCCAGCCCAACAACTCGGGTCACGTTGCCACGGATTCGACCGGCCGAGTCAGTTTTCAAACCGATAATGCGATCATCACGGCTGACGTGAATACCAACAGCATAATTGTGCTGGCCGAGCCAGCGGTGCAGAAGGTGTATGAACAATTGATCAGGACGCTGGATAAGCGCCGTCCGCAGGTGCTGATCGAATGCACGCTGGTGACGCTGGATACCAGCAGTGATTTTACGCTGGGTGTAGATATCGGCATTCATGGCAGCATTGGTAGCAGCAAGATCGTCACGTTCAGCAGTTTCGGGGTCGGCGTGCCGCAAACCGTGAGCGGCGCCGGGTCCGCCGCCAGTGGCCGAGTGGCGCTGGTGCCTGGAGCCGCAGGGTTCAATGGCGCCCTGATCAGCTCAGACATCGCCGACATCGTGGTGCATGCGCTCTCTACGTCCTCGCGG
Source organism: Phycisphaerales bacterium (assembly GCA_028288875.1). Classification (GTDB taxonomy): domain Bacteria; phylum Planctomycetota; class Phycisphaerae; order Tepidisphaerales; family Tepidisphaeraceae; genus RYN-431. The sequence continues at coordinate 5,898 of JAQGHK010000657.1, forward strand.
GCGAAGGTCATATCGGCCCCCAAGATCCTGGTGAATGACAATGCCACCGGCAGCCTGATGAGTATTGCGGAACAGCCGTATACCAACACCAACATCGGCAACACGATCAGCACCACCAGTTTCGGCGGCTATGCGGAGGCGGGCACCACGATTGAGCTCACACCGCACATTTCCGAGGCGGATTATCTACAGCTTGAATACGACGTGTCGCTCAACCAGTTCTCCGGCCGTGGTGCCGACGGCATCCCGCCGCCAAGACAGACTAATTCGCTCAGCAGTACCGTCACCATTCCGGATGGCTCAACGATCATCATCGGGGGATTGGACGCTTCAAACGTCAGTGAGACCGTGAACGCCGTTCCGATCCTCGGCGAGATTCCCATTATCAAATATCTGTTCAGTAGCCGCGATCGGACCCGACATGATTCAACCTTGTTCGTTTTCATCCGGCCGATCATTCTGCGGGACGACCAGTTCAAAGATCTTCAATACCTTTCGGATCGCGACACGAAGTCGGCCGGCCTGTCGCCGGACGATCCCGTGAGCGAGCCACTGACAATTCGATAAATCGATGGTAGCCACTGACGAAACACAGACGGATGATCGAGCGACCGCGGAGCGGCTGGGGATTCCTTACGCCGAACACCTGTCCGATCGTCCACCATCTGCGATGTTCTTAGAAAGGGTGCCCATTGCCTTCGCGCGGCAGCACAAGTTGCTGGGCCTCGCCAGTGATAACGAGCATCTTCAGGTCGCGATCACCACGCTGGCGAGCTTGCCCCAGATGCGCGTGGTCGGCCGCTTCTTGGGTGTGCCGGTCCGGCCTGTGCTTGCCAGCGGTAAAAACGTCGCCACGGCGATTAATACCGCCTACCAGCAGCGGACGGGGACGGCGCAGACGTTTATCGAAAAGCTCGACCGGCAGGAGGTGTTCGGCGAACTCGCGAACCTCGATCTCAACGAAGACTTACTCGACGACGGGGGACGGGCTCCTGTCATCAAACTGGTGAACCTAATTCTTTTCGAAGCGATGCA
>JAQGHK010000660.1 GCA_028288875.1 Phycisphaerales bacterium
CACATTACCGCGGGCCGCGGTAGCTTATTACGCTCAAACTACAGGAGACGTAACCATGACCGCAGTCGCAACCGAAGTGAAAGACGAAGCCAAGGCCGGCCACGCCGCGCACACCAAAGCCGCCGACTCACAGGAGGGTCTCCGCGGTAAGATCACCCGACCGATCCACGTAACGTTCCTCGGCGCCGGTTCCGGCTTCTGTCCGACGCTCTGCAAAGACGTCCTGCTGATCCCCGGCGCAGATCGTGGCGAGTTCCGGCTGTGCGACATCGATAAAGATCGCCTGTCGACGATGCACAAGGTGATCGAACAGCTCATTAAAGATACCGGCTGCAGCGAAGGCTGGACCGTTCGCTCCAGCACCAACCGCCGTGAGCTATTGGCCGGCACCACCTACGCCGTCTGCTGCGTTGAAGTCAGCGGCACCGCGTGCGTGGCCTTCGAAAATGACATTCCGCTGAAGTACGGCGTCGACCAGTGCATCGGCGACACGGTCGGCCCGGGCGGCCTGTTCAAAGGGCTCCGCAGCGTCCCGGTGTTCCTTGATATTCTCCGCGACATGCGCGAGCTGTGCCCCGGCGCGATCATGCTGAACTACACGAACCCGATGAGCATGATGGTGCTGGCCGCCGGGCGCGCCGTGCCGGAAGTGCCCGTCGTCGGCCTCTGCCACAGCGTGCAGGGCACCGGCCATCTGCTGGCCGGATACGCAGGCGTGCCGTACGAAGAAATGGACTGGGAATGCGCCGGCATTAATCACCTTGCCTGGTTCACCCGGCTGAAGCACAACGGCGAGGATCTTTATGAAAAGGTGCTCAACAAGAAGTTCGCCGAAGAAGTCGCGCTCGGCTATCGCGAGGCCGAAGAAGGCAAGGCCATTTTCGACGCGCAATACGCCGGGCATGGCGTGAAGACCGACCAGCCCTACAAAACAACGGACCTGATCCGCAAGGATATGTGCCTGCACTTCGGTGCGTTCATCACGGAATCATCCGGTCATCTCAGCGAATACCTGCCTTACTACCGCAAAAGCAAAGCGGGCCAGGCGTTGCTCCGCCGGGGCTATGAGGGGGGCAGCCGCTTCTACGCCACGCATTGGCCAAGTTGGCGCAAGAATGCCGACGATCACCGCAACAAGCTCGTCAGCGGCGAAGCCAAGACCGATCTGAAACGCAGCTGGGAATACGCCAGTTGGATCATCGAAGCACGGGAAAAGGATTCGCCCGTCCGCATCCATGGGAATGTGATGAATCACACGGTCACGCCGGGCAAAGTGAACCACGGCGAGGCAGGCAAGCTGATCACGAATCTGCACGGCGATGCCGCCGTGGAAGTCAGTTGCATGATCGACCGCAACGGCATCAACCCGACCCGCTACGGTGCCCTGCCGCCGCAGATGGCTCATATCTGCGCCAGCAACCAGGCCTATTTCGATTTGGCCGCCAAGGCCTGTATCGAAAAAAGCGTAGAGGCCGCCACCTACGCCCTGCTGCTCGATCCGTTGACCGCGGCCGTCTGCACGCCGGCGCAGATCAAAGCGATGACGCGCGAAATCTTCGCCGCCGAAGCCGAGTTTCTGCCCGGCTACAAGTAGCCGCATTTGATCTGCCGCAGATAAGCACAGATGGACGCAGATAGGAGAGCAATTTTTTCTTATCCGCGTTCATCTGAGTTTATCTGCGGCTAGATTAGAGGCATGTCGACGAAGACCGCCCCGCCCGTTCAGGACAGTTTCCGCATCGCCGCCATCGACGTCGGCAGCAACAGCGTGCACATGATCGTCGCGCAGATCGACAGCGACGGCGGTGTCACCACGCTCTGGCGGATGAAAGAAATGGTCGGCCTTGGCCGAATCTGCTTTCCGGCCAAAGAGCTGTCGCGCGAAGCAATGGACCGGGCCATCGCCTCGCTCGGCCGAATGAAAATTGCGGCCCAGCAGCGGCAGGCGGAAAAAATAGTCGCCGTCGCCACGAGCGCCATTCGCGAGGCGGCCAATGGCGGCGAACTCATCCGCCGTATCAAGGATGAACTCAAATTGACGGTCCGCGTCGTCTCCGCGCGTGAAGAAGCCCGACTGATTTATCTCGGCGTCCGCGGCGCGCTGGATCTCGGGAAGAAGCCTCACCTGATGATCGACATCGGCGGCGGCAGCGTGGAGTTCATCGTCGGCGACGATAAGGAAGTGAAACTGCTCGACAGCCGCAAGCTCGGCGCGGCTCGCATGTCTGCGATGTTCGTGAATTCTGATCCGATCTCGAAGAATGACCTGCATAATTTGCGGGAACACTATGACGAGCACCTAGTCCCGCTGGCCGCACGCGTGCACGCATTGAAGCCCGTGAAATGCCTAGGCACTAGCGGCACGCTTGAAAACATCGCGACCCTGTCCGGCGGCGACGGCGCCCGCATCATCGAGCGAAACAAGCTGCTAAAGCTCGAAGAGCGAATCATTAAAACCAGCGCGGTAGACCGCGGACATATCAAGGGCCTCGACGATCAGCGCAAGGAGCAGATCACCGCCGGCGTGGTGCTGGTGGCGTCGTTCATGAAGCGGCTGGACATCAAGCAGATCGAACTGTGCGGCGCTGCGTTGCGTGAAGGCATTCTGGCCGACTATCTCTCGCGGCATAAGCCCGACATGACGATCCGCCGCGAAGTGCCCGATCCGCGCCGTCGCAGCGTGTTGGACCTCGCGCGCCGCTGCAACTGGTGGGAGGCCCACAGCCAGCAGACGGCCAAGCTGCTGCTGCGGATGTTTGATGACCTCAAGCCCCTTCACAAGCTCGGCGATCGTGAACGGGAGCTGTTCGAATACGCCGCGTGGCTTCACGACATCGGCTGGCACATCGGCAACACGCGGCATCACAAGCACAGCGCGTACCTCATCCGCCACGGCCGCTTGAAGGGATTCACCGCTGAAGAAGTGCGCCTCGTGGCTGCCCTCACGCGGTTTCACCGCAAGGCCATGCCGGACAAGAAAAAGCACGACGAAGTTCGAGCGCTCAAGCCGGCCGACCGGCGGGTGCTGGAAGTCGGCGCCGCCCTGCTGCGCCTGGCGGACAGCCTCGACCGCAGCCACGCGTCGGCCGTCACCGCGCTGGATGTGGCCATTGGCAAATCCGCAGTGCTGGTCGCCGTGAAATCGCCGGTCGATATTCAGTTGGAGCTCTGGGCCGCCCGCGACAAGCGATCCGGCTTTGAAAAAGTCTTTGGCCGATCGATTGAATTCACAACCGCTTAACCGCGGCAATCGACCGCCTAGAAGTCTCGCCGCGCGTTGATTAGAATGGCCGCACCCGGGAGGGTTGGCAGAGTGGTTGAATGCGACAGTCTTGAAAACTGTTGAAGCCTAACGGCTTCCGTGAGTTCGAATCTCACACCCTCCGTTTGGTCTGCGTGTCGGCCGTTTAGCGGCCGCATTTCAAAGTTCTTCGCGCCTCTGCGTTGCATCGTTCCTAAACTTGCTGAGTGCAACGTTTGGGATCATGCCAGAATTAACATCTTTGCCATCCGCAATCGCCTGCCCCGTGTGCGGGAAAGTACATCGCGACCTGCCGGCGGATGTTGGCACTGTCTCACGGTGTGTTCGCTGCCGGTCGGTGTTGGAACGTGGCATTCCGAACAGCCTGGCAAGGACCATGGCATTTTCGCTCGCCGCCCTGCTGCTCTATCTCCCGGCCAATCTGCTGCCAATTCTTACACTCGAACTCTATGGCGCGCGGTCCGACAACACAGTCTGGGACGGCGTGCGGGGTTTC
>JAQGHK010000664.1 GCA_028288875.1 Phycisphaerales bacterium
GACTGGCACCGGCGCGCGCTGAACCGCTGTCGGCCTATTGGTAGGTACGCGGGCAGGAAGAGTCGACTTCCCTTCCAACGACATGGGCGTGAATGTCGCGGAATCGGCCTGTAAATCGAGGCTGGTACCGCCGTCCATGCCAGTGTCAGACGCCTTGACTGACATCGAACTGAACAGTTCTAGGGGTGGTGTGGGCGGGGTCAGGGGCGTGGGCAGTGGCGAGACGGCGGCCGATTCCATCAAAGCGTCGGAATCAGCCGGAACATCCTGGCTGCGACCGCAATGCGGGCACTGGATGGCTGCCGGTTCGATGCCCTCGCCGCAATGAAAGCAGAGGCCGAACTCTCGGCTAAGGCCCCGGACCGTGGCGACGAAGGTCCACATCTGCTCTGTCGTGGGACCACGAACGACCGACCGCGGCGAAATATGCCCCCGCCGGGCCAGCGACTGCAAGGTGGCGAATTTCATCCCCGGCGCCGACGGATTGCGCGCTTGTAGCACAAACCAAGGCCCGATCCGCTGCTTGGTGGCCGTCCGGGTGGCATTGTTGTCGTCTAGCGTGCACCGCGGGCACGGTTGTGCCGGGTCGGCCCGAAGCACGCCGCAGAATGGGCAAACGTGCTTGCCGACGAGCTGACTCCGCACTTCGCCGGGGTCGGCAAGCTTCACGGGCGGCGAGATTGACGGCACGGGCGCGGACTTGGACACAGGCGGCAAAGGTATCACTCCCCATTAAGGATGCCAACGGAATCAATTCATTACTTCAGGTCAAGCGGCCGGCAGCTCGGCGTTTGGTCAGTCTACTTTGATCGTCACATCGCCAAATTGGTAGAAGTCGGCATCAAAGGTCGCAATGAGACCTCCTTCTGCCCGTGCGGATGCGGCCAGAAAGCAGTCCGCGAAGCTGAAGTCGGTTCGCGCGTATCGCCCGAGTGCGTCGAGACATATGCCTTCATCATCCACTGACACCCCGGTACTGGTAATAAGCTGTGACAGTGCCGCCGCGATGGCCGGACGCGGAAATCGGTAAAACGACTGCAACACGAAGACGCACTCGGCCAGAACCGGTAAGGGAAGTAGTGCGTCGATTTCGCCCCTGTCGCAGGCCGCAAAGAATGCCTTCGCGATCCGTGCATGGACGGGCTGGTCGTTGACCAGATGCCGGATGATGAAATTGGTGTCGACCAGACGCTTGGCGATCACGGCCGGCCCTTCTTTGTTGCCCACGACCGCTTCGCATTGCCTTCGGCGCCTTCTCGAACTTGCGCGAACGACGTTCCCTTGCCTTTGTCACTGGCCAGAACCCCGCTTAGAGATGCGGCCCCGGGATGAACGCGAACTAGAAAATGATCGCCCTTCATGACGTATTCGAGCCGATCGCCTGACTTAATGTGCAACGCATCGCGGATCTCGCCGGGGATGGTTGTTTGGCCTTTGCTGGTAACGGTTGAGTGCGCCACGGAATTCCTTTCAGTCGGCCGATCGCCTTACTTTTTTCAAGTGTAAGGAATTTTTGCCACGTAAGGCAACTATGGCTTGCCTTACGGCATCGGAATCTTCGGTTAAACGTGGGCTTTATTTGACGCCAGTGCTCGGCGCACTTCGGTCAGGAGCTGATCAACTTTGAAAGGCTTGAACAGCACAGCGGCCAAACCCTCCTGACTGGCACGGACGATACAGTGATTCGGGTCGTAGCCGAAGCCGGTCATGAGGATCACCGGGAGCGGGCCGGGCTTCTTTTTGGAGGCGGCGAAGACGTCGTAGCCGGTCTTGTCGGGCATTTTGATGTCCGAGAAAATCAGATCGAAGTCGTTCGTCTTGAGCAGGTCGATCGCGTGCTGGCCACTCGTGCCGACCGTTACATCGCCGCCGTATTTGCGGAGGATGTCGGCGATCGTGGCGCGAATGTTTGGTTCGTCGTCCACCACCAGCACGCGGGCACCCGCGATGATCGGATCTTCAGTCGTCTGCACGTCCTTGGCGCCGAGAATCGTGTTCGGCCCTTCCGCAGCTTGCCGGAGGCTGGTGCGGATGAAGTTCACGTTCTCCAGCACGCTCTTGAGCTTGGCCCGCAGGTCGTCGTGGCCGATGTAGTCGTCCATCATCGAGCCGATGTCCGACGCGATGTCGTTCAGCGGACCGGCCACTTCGGCGTTGACTGTGTCGGTCACCTTGTGGCTGGTTTCGACGCGCTCGGTCACCAGCAGGTTCAGAATGTTCAGGGCGATGGCGACATAGCGGCCGAAGATTTCGGCGAACTGACGATCGTCTTCATTGAACGCGGCCCGCTGGCGGCTTTCGATATTGAAGATGCCGATCACTTTGTCGTGCAGCCGCAGCGGAACCGTCAGGCTGCTGCGGGCGAAATCCAGGCCGGTGATGTAACGCGGATCCCGCTCCACGTCCGGACAGATATAGCTGCGTCCGGTGCTGGCGACGTAACCGCTGATGCCGTTGCCTTCGGTGCTGGAGAACAACTCAACATTCAGCGCGTCCTGCGGCAGGCCGGCGCTCATCACCATTTCCAGCCGATTGGCTTTGCGGTCCAGCAGGCGGATGGCGAAGTGATCGAAATGCATCAGCTCGCGCGTGAAGCTGATGATCTTGTCTTCGAGCAGCTTTAGCCGCTCAGTGACGTTCATCTTCGTCACGAGGTCGCTTTCCAATCGCACCAGTTCGCTACCGGCCTTATCGATAGCGTCGATCTTCTGCTGCAGGCGGCGGGTGCTGGTGGCGTCCCACACGACCGACACCACCTGAACCACTTGTCCGCCAGGCGAAACGACCGGCGAGCAGATCATTTCCATGAACTGCTGGTCGTCCAGATTCAGCGTGTATCGTTTTGAACGGCTAGGGGCGGGATGGGCGGGGTCGGGCGGGAGGTTCGTGCTCTGCGTGGCGAAGAGGTTATATGCCTCCTGGCACGTGCGGCGTACCTTCTCATGCACGCGGGCCGGCCAAGCCAGCATCTTCTTGTTCATCCACGAGCAGTGGCCATCGCCATCGACGATGCAGATGCCTTCGCCGATCGTATTGAGAATCAGCGACGCCTGCTGGCCGACAAGGGCGCGTTCCAGCGGCAGGAAATCATCGGCATCGGAGAAGACGGCCAGAAAGTGCTCGCGACGGAGCTGATCGATGGCCTGATCGATGGTGGCGGCTTCAACGACCTCGCAGGACTCGCGGAATTTCTCGATGAAACCCGAGGTCACGGCGCGGTTCTGATGGCCGCTCAGTACAAGGATTTTTCCCTTTTGCTCCGCCAATTGGCACCGCTTTGGGTAAACGTTCAACTCAGACTCTACTCATATCGCGTCAATATGGTCAACCATTTTCCACCCATATGGGTCAATCCTTTGCGTCGTGCGGCATTCTGTCAGGCCAAAGCCGCGATGGCAGCCCGCACAAGCGGGTCCGCCTGCGATATCGGACCGCGCACGGTCGACCGCCGCACTGGCAATCCGCCGCCATCGGCACCGACCGCTAGGCGAAGCGTTACCTCACCCGCCGTCTGCACCGCGTGAGCCCCAATCGGCGAGTGGCAATCGCCGTTCAGGCCTAGCACGATCTGACGCTCCAAGTTTACGCACTCGGCCGTCTTGACGTCGTGCAGGGGCCGCAAAAAGCCAACAGTAGGTACGTCCGAACGACGACATTGGATCGCGAGCGCGCCTTGGCCGGGCGAGGGGACGAACTGCTCGGCGTCCAGCGGTGTCATGGCGGCGGCATGGAAAAAGCCGGCCCGCTTCAGCCCGGCGGCGGCTAAAACAATTGCGTCGTACTCGCCGTCGGCCAGTTTCCGCAACCGAGTGTCGATATTGCCCCTTAAACCCAAGATCTGCAGGTCCGGGCGGCGCTCCAGAAGCTGGCACGCCCGTCGCAAGCTACCCGTGCCGACCTTGGCAGACGGTGGCAGACGGTCGATCGTCATGCCCGGCTCCCGGCCGATGAGCACGTCGCGAGCATCCTCCCGTGGCGGCACGGCGATAATTTCCAATGCGCTGACGTCCACCAGTGGCATCGTCACCGGCACGTCCTTGTAGCTATGAACGGCAAAGTCGACCCGGCCATCCAGCAGCGCCTGCTCCAGTTCCTTCGTAAAAAGCCCTTTGCCGCCCAAAGCCGCAAGGGGCCGATCCTGGACCTGATCGCCGGTCGTTTTGAGGATGACGAGCTCAACGCGGACGCCCGGCGTCGCCGCCATCAGGGCGTCGGCCACCTGCTGAGATTGCGTGCGGGCGAGCAGGCTGCCGCGCGTGCCGAGACGAAGTAAAACGGAATCAGGCATCGGAATTCCCGACCGCAGCGGGGATCACGCCCGATCGGCCCCTATTATCGACGGCATGCCCGACAAATCTATGAGCAGCCCCGTCTTTGTCACCGGCGGCAGCGGTTTTGTCGGGTCGGCCGTTGTCGATGAGCTGCTCGCCCGCGGCCATCCAGTGCACGCCCTGACCAATCACAGGCCGATCGACAAGTCCCGCGTCACCAACTTCCCCGGCGGGCTGTTCGATACTGCGGCCGTCAAAGCCGCCATGGCCGGGTGCGCGGCCGTCGTTCACTTGGTCGGCATCATTCGCGAGAGCGGGGACCAGACCTTTGACCGCATCCACGTCGAAGGCACCCGGCAGATGTTGGAGCAGGCGAAGGCCCTGAATATCCCTCGATTTGTTTATCAAAGTGCTTTGGGGGCCAAAGCAAATGGCGCCAGCCGCTACTCCACAACCAAGTTTGCCGCGGAGAACTTGGTTCGGCAAAGTGGCCTGGATTGGGCCATCGTCCGGCCTAGCGTGATCTTTGGGCCCAATGGCGAGTTTGTGAAAATGATTGCGGATTTCGCCAAAGGGAAGGCGCTCCCCTACGTCTTCATGCCCTACTTCGGCGTGGGTGTCATCGGAAATACGCCAAAGAAGCTCCAACCCGTGGATGTGCGGGACGTCGCCCGCGCCATCGTGGATGCTGTTGACCGTCCGGAGCTGGCAGGACAAACCATCAATCTGGTTGGCAGCCAGGTGGCGGACTGGCGGCAGGTTTACCAAGTTATCGGCGAAACAGTGACGCCGCATCCCCGCCCCGCCGTCGGCTTACCGGCCTGGTACGGCAAGTTGCTGACGAGCGTTCTTCCCCAAGCTTGGCTCCCTTTCAATAAGAGCCAAGTCGTGATGGCGAGCGAAGACAACGTGGCGGACGTGGCAGAAACCGAGCGTCAGTTGGGCTGGAAGCCCCGACCCTTCGCAGCGGCGTTCCGGGAATCGATGTCCGGATCTCACTAAAACGATCGGTGGTGTCGCTAAGCTCGACAGAAATATTTTCGAGATGCCTTGGTCGCGGGTGTAGGCCCGCGCAGCACCGCACCGATTGGCAAATTGCTCCAAATTTCGGACGATGTGCGCGGGTTTACACCCACGAGCAAGCTAGCGCCGCTCGATGCTACCTATGTTCTTTGTCACCCCCTGTCAGACAATTTTC
>JAQGHK010000665.1 GCA_028288875.1 Phycisphaerales bacterium
AACTGGATGACCTGGTGCACAGTGCCCTCGAAGCCATTCGCCCGATGGCAGAGGCCAAGGGCGTTGAGCTCCAGATCATGAAAAGGCCATTGGTCGGGCGGGTGAGGGTGGACCCGGACCGCATGCAGCAGGTCATCTGGAACCTTGTCAGCAACTCGGTGAAGTTCACTCCGTCCGGTGGCCAGGTTCGCGTTGACCTGCAGAAGCATGAACAACGCGTGCAAATTGAGGTGCAGGACAACGGCGTCGGCATCAGCGCGGACTTTCTGCCTCACGTATTCGAACAATTTCGTCAGCAGGACGCGGGTACGACGCGCGCGGCCGGCGGGTTAGGGCTCGGTCTGGCGATCGCCCGGCAGATCGTCAATCTACATGATGGCGTCATCCGTGCTCACAGTGACGGGCTTGGAAAAGGTGCCACGTTCACCGTCGAACTTCCATTGGCCGAGACGTCGGCGGCGGGGCGTCAAGCTTCGCCGGATCCAGGGGCTGCTGCCGAGAGCAGTGCATCTGCTCCGCTGCGCGGACTCTGCATCCTTTTGGTCGAAGACGAAGAGGCGACTCGCACTGCCCTTCGGTGGCTAATCGAACAGCATGGAGCGACCGTCACAGTGGTGGATCACGCAGCGGCCGCGGTTGCCGAATTCGAGAAGAATCTCGATCAACGCCCGTACGACCTCGTGGTCAGCGATATCGGCCTGCCTGGCGAGGACGGGTACGCGTTGATGCGGAGCCTGCGGCGTCGCGAACGGACGGCTGACCCGCTCAAGCCGCTGACGCCTGCCATCGCACTAACGGCCTACGCCCGGCCCGAAGACAGGGAAAAGGCGCTCGCAGCCGGTTTCCAGTCCCATCTTAAAAAGCCCATCGAACCGGCGGCACTCATCAAGGCAATCCTCGACGTCGTTTAGTCACTCGATTTGTACGGACACGGGTTACAGCGTCTGGGCGCCAAGATGCCTCTAGGCACTCGGGACATGGCGTCAGGATTTCGCTTAGAAAACCAGATATTTTCCTTAGCGCCAGTCTAAGCGTCAACGTCGTAGGCTTTGGTCGTTGTCCTCGCCGATCACCATTTTACTTGTGGAAGACAATGTCCTGTTGGGCCACGCGATGCGTGCGCTGATTCGAACAGAGCACTCATTACAAGTGATCGGCGAAGCGACCGATGGGGAAGCGGCGGTGGCCTTAGCCGCACAGTTAAAGCCAAGCGTTATCCTGATGGACGTAAACTTGCCCGGCGCCTTCGACGGGATCGAGGCGACCCGTCGCATTTTAAACGCGGTGGCGTACTCCGAGTCACCCCCGAAGGTCGTTGGCATGTCGGCCACCTCGCACGCGGCGCAGGCAATGCTGGACGCGGGCGCGGTTGCCTTTATGCGTAAGGAGAGGGCTACAGAGCTCCTGTCGATCATTAAAACGCTGATGGGGACTGAGAAGGATTAGAAATCGTACGCTGACCCAGTCGCCGAGCATGCAATGAGCGCAAGTCGGCGAGTCTTTCAATCCTTGCGGTGAGAACGTGTTGCTGACGCACGTTTCTGGCCGATGCCATCGAGCAGAGCGGGTAACACGACGCTTGCGAGGAGCGACTCTACTTCAGCCGGTTGTTCTCATCGGTGGCGTCAGCAAATGATTAGCTCGGTGAGCACCTGGCATGTGGCTTGTGTCGCTGACGACATGAAATTGGGGTGCCCCTCATCGGCCCGGCTCTCGCTCATTTTCAACGGTTAAGCAGCCCACTTCTGTTTCCTGTACGGCTGGAGCGCCTTGATCTTGTTTACAGCAAGGACACGCAGTTGGCGGACTATCTTCGCAAGTCACGCTAACGATGGGGCTTCCGACCCCCCAAGGAGCACGCCTATATCGTCTGTCGATCGCGCCGTTGCACCAGGCATGACGAGACTGGTCGCATTGGGAGCGATCGCCTTACCCACTTCCGAAAGTGTTCTGCTGTGGCGGCACGATACCGACAACCACCCGGGCACCGCAGGTGGTGAGATGTCCTTTCTGATGGGACAAGATCGACGGCGGCAACTGCACGGACGCTATGTCGGAAAAGATCGCTGCGTCTACCTCGGTCGACATACTCCGACACGGGCGACGATCACTAGCCACTCTGGAGAATCCGGCCGCAATTACAGCGGATCGCGTGCGAGAAGTTGCTGCCAGTGAACTGTCGCGAAAATACCAATCCTGGTTGCGTCGCTGCACTTGGTTCGGCAGAAATGGATTTTCAGAAAGTTGCGAAATTGTAGGCGCTTGTGGGCGCGCGCATAGCACTTTGCTACTTTGAACTCTTGCAAGTGAAGCAGCTGTGGCGTTCATTCATCTGAAAAAGAGCCGGGAGACCAATGCATCAACTGCCTGAACGCGTTACGAAGCAACGGGCACGCAATGCCTCGCGGCGGTCCACAACGCCGCGGCTGACGTCTGGAGCGCTGGTCGCCCTCGGCGTTCTTGCCGTCCGGCCGGTGTTGGGGGACGACTATTTCATCGGCACTGCTGGCGGTGACTGGGGGACTGCGTCCAACTGGAGCAACAACACCAAGCCCGTGTCGAACGAGAGCGCGTACCTCGGCTACGACTTTGGCAATGTGGTGTTCGCGAATCCGTCGAGCCTCACCGTCACCTTCAGCGGGCCGGCCGAGCAGTTCCTGCAGTCGGTCAACAGCAAGACCAATCTGCAGATTTTCGCCGCGGCCAGCTTCAACACGCCGATCATGAAGGTTCAGGGCTCGCAGTTTACGATCGATCCGTCGGCGAGTCTGTCACTGGGCGTGCAGTCGGGCACCACTTTTTCCAGCGCGTCCCTGCGCATTGCACCGGCAGCGGGAACCGCTTTCATCCTTAATGCGAACATCAGCGAGGGAGCCTTCGGCGGGATCGCCCTGGGTACGCAGTCGGCCCAGCCGAGCTCGGTGACCTACGGCGCCGGGTACGTCTGGAACATCAGCAGCCCCAATGCCGCCAATGGCAATAACACGACGCCGACCAATCTGGATTCTCTCTACGCGCCGCTCGTGCTGAACGGAACGGTCAATCTCTCCAGCGGGGCGACGGCCGTCATGGGCAGCGCGGGGATGGCCGGCACGGCGACGACGCTGACCATCGGGACGACCGGCAAGCTCGCGACCAGCGTCGGCTCCTTCGACGCCGGGTCGACCAACAACCAGGGCGCAATCGCTCTCTCCGGCACCGGGGCCAGCAGCGTCAGTTCCAACTTCATCAACGGCGGCAGCTTCTCGGTCAGCGGCGGTGCGACCTTCGGGCAGGGCACCCTCACGGGCACTAACGTCACCACCAACACCGGATCGATCAGCATCGACGGAGCGGGCTCCAAGGCGGTGCTTGTGAATCTTGCCGGGGCGGGCTCCGTCAGCGTCGCCCATGGCGGCGAGCTCGATCTTGATAGCTTTGATAATTCCCTTCTCGATCACGTGTCGTTTGACAGCACCGCTAAATTCGTGCTCGGCGGTACCGTCACGACCGCCGCGGGCAATACGTTCGACTTCACCCGTTTGGGCTCCCACGTCACCTTTGGCAGCAATTTCGCCAATGACTCGGTGTCATTCGACGGCGGGTCCATCGCCCATTCCGATCAGCTTTCCAATGTCGCGCAGCTGACCAACGTCTCGCTCGATCACGGTCTGACGGTGAATCTGAATGGGTTCGCCACCACGGCGCAAGTCAATGGCACGGTTAGCGCCGGCGATCAACCCGTCACGCTGACTTCCGCAGTCCGATTTATTATCGCGGACGGGGCAACCTTAAACGGCGATGTGAAATTCGTGCAGGCCGGAAACGGCGTGGGCGGCGCGACGTTCACGCTCGGCGGGACGCTGAACGGCAACATCATCGTCAACACGCCCGCTCAGCTTAACTTGGGCGCCGGTGCCCATGCCACGTCTACCATCACCATCAATAGTGGCGGGGCACTCGTCGTGGGAGCGAACAACGGCGCGCTGCTTTCCGGCTCGAACCTCAACCTCGCGGCCGCATCACTTCTTTCCATTAGCAATTTTTCCTTCAATGCGGGCAGCTCTATCACGCTTCCTGGCGGTGAGGTTAATGTCTTTGGCCCGTGGACCAACGCCGGCACGATGACCATCTCCGACGGAGCGTTCTTCATTCCCAACGTAGGCCACGTGACGCCGATCACCAATAGCGGCACGATGAGTCTCGCCGCCGGCGCACAGTTCTCCGGCTGGCCCCAATCGCAGTTTATCCCGATTTTAAACAGCGGCACCTTTACCGTCTCCGGCCACTGGCAGGATCAGACGAGCGCCGAGCGAACCGTTTCCAATTCCGGCGCGCTCACGATCAATTCCACGGCCGAGGTGGATCAGTGGGAATACAGCCAGTCCGCCGGCAAGACGCTGGTAAACGGATTGCTCTACTTCGTCCAGGACGGGAATAGCAATCCGCTGGGGAGCGCCGGCCTCACGGGCGGCACGCTGGCCGGGACGGGAACGATTCGGCGATATGCCCTCAGTGCCACCGGCGGCACGATGCTGGGAGGCGATGTTGGGACGCCGGGCACGATGTCCTTTGTCGACAGCACGCTTACCCTTGGCCAAAGCGCGACGCTCGAATCGCAGATCCTGAGCTCGACGCAGTACGGGGCGCTCGCTTTCAGTGGCAGCGGCGACACCGTCTCGCTCGGTGGAACGCTTAAGGTCGACTTGCTTCCCGGCGCGACTTACCCGTACGGCCAGGTTTTCACCCTGATCACGGCCGACTCCATCACCGGCACCTTCAGCACGCTGAATCTGCCAGCGGGTTGGCAGGTGACCTATACCGTAACGACGGTGTCCATCTCCGCCGTGCCCGAACCCGCCGCCCTCGGTCTGTTGGCCGCTATCACTGTTGGAGTGTGGGGCCGTTGTCGACGCCGGACCTGATCCTCTTCGCCTCGATACAAGGCGCTGCGGGTGGCACGCTGCGGGTGGCGGGTTTTGGACAGAGTGACATGCCGCCGGGGTAGGGGGCGGCCGACTCAGCGCGTCAGCGCGTCGGTCGATCGCGTTTTACCATTTGCTGCAACGCCAGCTTCGTCGAGTCCACTTGCTTCGCGTCCGGGCCGATGCCGAGTATCGCGTTCTGTAGCGAATCCGGCTGCTTGGCGAACCAATTGACCAGGTTTGACGTTACCGCAATCTGAGTCACGCCAGTGTTTTCGGAGACAGCCACCAGATTCTTTGCCGCACCTACAGAAAGATCAATTCGAAAGACGGAGCGCGTTTTCATCGGTTATCCTTTTCGATCAAGCTTAAGCTGGACAGGCCAGTCGTATGCGATCCTTATTGCGATGGCAACCTGGGGGGCGAGTGAGTCAGCGTGACCGAGGCAGTCTTCGCTTCGCACGCGACACGTAAACTAGCTCACCCCAGGCAGGCGAGGTGGGCAGAACAGACCATTGTAGTGCGCCCGGTCGCAGGCCCAGCGGAGTGGCCGATTGTGCCAAACCGACCATACGTACTATCGCTACCATCAGACCTTTGGAATAGGCCTTGTTGCCTCTGGCGAAGGGGCGGTCGATACCAGTGACCAAGCGTCATGCTTGCCGTTCTTACCGAACCCTCGATCTGTGTGGAGTGAAGAGGGCCACCAAATAAGCTATGCTCGAGCGGGGCGTCGCGGCGGCGGCGGAGTGTCGCGTTGAAATTCACTCAAGCCATCATGTGCGCCCGCCTACTCAGTCGACGAATGAGGACGCACGGACTGGTCTGGTTGTTCGCGACAATTTTTGTCGTCGTCACGATCATGGCCGTAGGAGATGCCGGCCTACGGCTGCGCCGCGCCGTATGGGATTCGTCGCGGCAGATCCGGTTTCACGGTGACATCGCTCACGCCTTTCGTTGGGCGCAAGAGGTGAACGTGCGGGCCGGCCAAGCCGCGGGCGACGGCCATGAGCCCACCCTCTGGCAGCTGATTCGAGCCGAGGGGCAATATTACCGCGACCTGGTCGAGAATACGCCGGACGGCAATTACCTGCTGGACTATCCGCCGTTTCGCCTGCTGACGATGGCGTTGTGGCAGCGTCACGTGCATCGGGAGTATCCCGATCTGCACGACTGGCCGGGCCCTTGGGAGCCCGGCAAGCGCCGCGGCGATCTGACGACCGACGCAACGGAGGAAATCGCGTGGCCACTGCTCGCGTTGAATACCTGCGCGGAGGCCGCTACTGCAGTGCTGGCCGCAGTTCTTGTGGGCCTATGGATCTGGAGAAGCGGCCCGGCCGTGCGACTTCGCCCCCGGGCCGACGGTGTGATCCCCTTCATGATCAGCTCAGCGGCATTTTTTTATGCCTGGCGCATCGCGGTTTTCCCGGTGCCCGCGCCGCCGCCATCAATCACCATTGCGGCACCGCCTAGGCTTGTCCGTTCGTCCGACACGCAGCTGACCGCCACGGTGTCGGCCGCGATCAATCCGCAAGGTGCGGCGACAACGTGGTGGGTCGAATGGGGGCTAGTCGAAGGGCACTATACGCACGCTCTTCCCAAACAGCGGATCGACGGCGCGTCGGTCATTTCGGTGTCTGCCGATCTCTTCGTACTGCCGGAGCGGGCGACCCTGCATTATTGCGTGGTCGCGCGGAACGAGGCCGTTGGCGACGCCGGCGCATTCGGTCGCGGCACGACGCGAACGCCGGACGCCGTGCTCGTTTCGGACTTAATCGTTCAACCGCGTCAACCCTCCGCCACGGTCGGTGCCGTGTGGTTCAGCGCAGAAGAATGGGGCTGGATCGCTGTCGTCTTTGTTGTCATGTGCTGGTCGCTGAATCGCATGGACTTTCGCCACCGCGCCTGGGCCTCGGCGTTGGTATGCGGCGTGGCGATCTGGTTCAGCCCGCCGTTGCTGGTCGACGCGCACGCGTGGCCGCAATGGGAGGCCTGGCTCCTTCCGCCTTTGTTGCTGGCGATGCTGCTGGCGTCCTTGGACTGCTGGTTCATGGCCGGTGCGGTGATGGCGTTCGGCATGATGTTCAAAGGGCAATTCCTGATCGGCATGCCAATACTCGTACTTTGGCCGCTGCTTGGCATGCAATGGCGAGCGACGATTCGGCTTGCCGTCGGCTTCGCGCTAACAGCCGGGCTGCTGCTGAGCCCGTGGACAGTTCTAAACAGCCACGCGCCCTCCGTCTTCCCGCAGCCCCTGTGGTGGATCGGCGGCGTCTGCCTCGCGGCCGCGCTAGTAACGGGGCATTCGCTGATCTGTCGGCGACGGACGATCCGTCGCCGCGTCGAGAGTGCCAGCCCCAAATCGATCGTTCCGATGGCACTGCGCATTTTTGTCGTTGCGATGGTCATTGAAGCCGCGGCACTTTTAGTTCTGGCTCCATGGCCGACAAACGCGGGCGCGGGGCGCGGCTGGAATATTCTCCTGTTGCTATGCGTGCTCGTCGGCCCGTGGCTGTTGCCACGACGGTCGCTGGGCGTTTGGTTCGCGGGCGTTTTGGCGGCCACCGTGTGGCTTGCGGTATGGGCCTACCACGGGGATTGGTCTTGGAAGACCGTCGGCTTCGAATACGGCACCCATAAATTCGAGCGGGCCGCGTTGAGTGTCGGTAGCAACAGCAATCTGGCGTCGATTCTGGTCGACAGATTCGGCTGGGAACTTCACGACCCTGCCTTTTCGCTTTCGCCCCCGAATATTGCCGCCCTCTGGTATGGCGGCCAGTCGCCGGATTCGGTGCCGTCCTGGGTGCACGACTGGAACTTAGACGGCGCCATGATGACGCTCGATCTGAAGCAGACGACCATTGTCATCTACGCGGTCCTGCTATTGGTGTGCGGTACTGCCGCGGCAGTACATAGCCGCCGCCGCGATACTCGGATTCTGGCGGCCTTCATCGCGCCGTGGGTGCTGATGCCGAATGTGCTTTGCCAGATGATGTGCCGTTATCAGCTCTGGGGTGCGGTTTTGTCGGCGATGCTTATTGCGGTGCGTCCGGAACTGCTTCTGCTCCACGTTTTATTTTCATTGTTGGCTGCGGGAATGATCGGCAACCAGCTGCTCGGGGGTGAAGCGGGCCGCTCGCCATTGATTCATGACCTGATGTCGCGCCTCGCCCCGGACGGGGGCTGGATTATGTTGATGGCCGCGGCCAGCGTTTTGTTCTTAGCCGTTACGCCAAGTGCCGGTCGTCGTAATGCCGCCGGGCGTCGCGGTCGCTCGCTTCCCGCTGCAACGCAATCACGTTCTGTCGCTCATGGAGTTCCTGCCGCTTCGATGAGCAACCCTCCGGCGTGATCTGGCCGTCCATCCGCGCGTCCAGCAAAATCTGTTGCTTCGCGCGGACCTGCTCGTGCTGGCGTTGCCGTTCCTTTTTCTTCGCGCGGTTCTGGTCCTGCCCAGCATGGCCCTTGGCCTTGATGACGTCACGAACCGTAGACGTGTTCGCGTCGGCACTCGATCGCAGGTGTTACCGCGCCCGCGATGACGTCGAGCCAAGCTGCGGGGCAGAGTTAGGCCGGCGGTGTGCTGCGGGCCTTAAACAGATCGACGTTCAGATCGGCCCGAATAGGCTCTTGCAGCGCAGCAAATCGCCCGCGTCCGGCCTGCACAAAACGCAAGCAAACGTAATGGCCTTGCCCGAACCGCGATGATGGGGGCCAGCGGCCGGCCAAGATGCACCGCTATTTCGATTTCATCTGCGTCCGCGGCGAAGGCTAACAGAGCATGTTCTGCGAACAGCCATGCTCAACGTTGCCGATGGTCGAGTCGGCGGTGCTACTTGAGTCGCCGGAGGCGGTCGATTTCGGCTTGGGCCTGCATGGCGAACGAGCTGGCCTGGTCGTGCTTCAGGTATTCTTGATAGGCCGCGATCGCGTTCCGGTTCTTCCCCCGCGCCGCCAGCGCCGCGGCCCGGCCGTAATGTGCCTGATACATGTTGGGGTCGAGCTCCAGCACCGTATCGAATTGGAAGCTTGCTTCGAGATAGCTGACCAGGTTGTAGGCGTTGGTGGCCTCGGCGTGAAGGGCCTGAGCCCGTTGCGGCGTCGCTCGGAGGACTGCGGCGAAAAGCTGGCGTGCCTCATCGGCATGGTTGGTCGCCATCGCAGCCTGTGCGCCGACAAGCATGCCTTCGGCATCGCCGGGCGCAAGCTTCATCGCCGCCTGCGCTTGCTCGTACGATGTCTTCGCCTTGCCGGCGAGCAGCTCGGCGAGTGCCCAGTACCGGCGGAGCTGCGGGTCGTTCGGGCTGGCCTCAGCGGCGGCGCGGAAGTCGGCCAATGCGCCGGCAAGGTCGTTCTGTTGGTGCTTCGCCGAGGCGCGCATCATCAGCAGGCGCGGGTTGTTCGGGCTCTGCCGCAGGCCTTGATCGAACTGTTGAACGGCCGTTTTGAAGTCGCGCGTCTGGTAGGCCGCGACGCCCTGCGCCAACTCCGGTGGATCGATAGCGGGCGGCGGCGGGGCTATCCGCCCGGCCTGCTGCTGCTCAGCACCGGCGGGCGAAAGGCCGGCAGGAAGTCCACCGGGCGGCGGCACCGGTGTGATCGCCCCATCGATTGCCGGCGGTGCTAAGGGCGGCGCGACCGGGGGTGCCACCGGCGGTGTGACCGGTGGCGGCGGCGCGGCCCGCGGCGAAACCGGGGGACTGACCGGCGGTGTCGCGGGCGGATTAACTGATGGCGTCAGCGGCGCGGGCGTCGTCGGTGCACCGGCTTTCACATCAAGCTTGGCGAACATCGACGAGTCGTATGAATCGAGCTTGGCGTCGAGTTCGTCGAGCGCCTTCTTCATCGCGATGTCCATCTGCTCGCGCGGCATGTTCCCGCCGACCGACACCTCCGCCATCGCCGGGCCCTTGCGGACCCATCCGCTGAAGAGGCCGAACTGCATGCCGACGGTGTCGGGGGAGACGCCGGTGATGCGGACGGCGTAGGAATTGTCGCCATAGGTGAGCATGTCGACCTTGGCGTTGAGCGAACTCGCCGACGTCTGCTCGGTACGGAGTTGTTTCTGAACGCGCTCCGCGGCCGCGTTATCGCCCCGCGCGCGGTAGGCCTCCATCTGTGCTTCAAGTCGCTTGCGCTGCATGGCCATCCCGCGGGTGCTGGCCTCCGTGACTGCGGATAGCAGGCGCGACTGCAGGGCCGGGGCGTCGTCCTTATTCAGGTCGATCGGTTCGGCGGTCTTGTACGGGTCGGCGAGCATCAGGCTGATTTTGATCATGCCGAGCCAGATGCCGTTGCGCGCCAGCTCCTCGTCGGTCTTCGCCGCCGCCAAACCGGGCCAGTTGTTGCAGAGGTAGTAGGTCATCTCCGTACGCTTCTGTGCTAGCGATGCGGTCTTAACAAACATCTCCTTCAACTGGTCGTCGGTGAAGGCCTTGTATGGCTCGCCGATGACGTCGAGCACCGCGCGTGGCCCGGCTTTGCGGCGGTCGGGGTTGCCCTCCATCTGCTCGGCGACGCGGAAAGTGCGGGCCGCGTTCTCCCACGTCTCGACCGACTTCATCGCCGTTGGCGCGTTGTCGGAGTGAACTTTGATGAACAGCGACTGGATCGCGTCGCGTGGTGTCATTCCTTGCGCGGCGGCCATCGGGGAGAACTGCGCCAGCAGCTCATCGATAAACCTGCGCGCCTTCGCCTCGTCCATTCCGGCGAACCCGAGGTTCTTGCCGACCTTGTCCCAGTATTCGTCTTCCGAAGCGACGCGCGCACCGCTGGTGGGCGGCACTTCCCACGCGGTTTTCCAGTCGGCGCCGAGGCGGGCGCGGTCGGGCAGGGAGGACGCGGCCAGCGCTCGCGCGTCGGCGAGCGTCTGCTTCAGCAGCGCTGCGGTTTCCGGGTCCATCGGCGGCATCGGGCCGCGCTGCCGGGCCGGCTGCGCGCCGGCGTCCCGGGCCAGTGACATCGCCAAGGCAAGCGTCGCGAAAGCAATTGAGAGCGACGCACGCATAGTGGGCCTTTCGCAGTATCGCGACCTGTGGCACCCGACACCGGTCTTTCGTAAGCTCCGCGGCGGTCCGGACGTCTATTTGTTTGCGGCCGGCCGCTTTGGAACCCGCAGCACTCGACCGTCGGCCGCGACGATAAAGTCGTCCTTCTCGCCGGACTTTCGTTGGCCGTCGAAGTTGAGAATGCTCAGGTCGAGTTTCTGATCGCCGACGAACGCGAGGCGGACGGCGCCGTCGACGGTTTTTTCCTGGAACTCGTCCGCGAGCTCTATCTTGCCGAGCACGACGACCTTGACGCGGAATTCCCAGACGCCCTTGATGCCGATGCCGGAGTTCAGCAGGTCGACGGTGAGCATGCCTTGCGGCCGCGCCAGGGAATGGGCGAGGCTCCGGTAGTCGGCGTAGATTCCCGTGTCCTCTTTCAAGCCGTACAGCGGAATTTCCGGCGCGTCCTGGGGAATGGCATCGCGGAAGTGCGTGATGTCGTCGCTGACCTTCACCGCCGTGATTTTGAACTGCTTCATCTTGAAGTAATCATTGAGCATCCTGTCCTTCTTGACGGCCGTTGCGTTGGTGACGACGTCGACGTCGCAGGAGAAAAGGAGCCGATGGTCGAGCGTCCAGATGGTGTGGATGCCCGGCGGCTTGGCGGTTTCGCCGGGCTTGAGCTGCGGCGGCGTGCCGTTGCTGCCGTAGGTGATGAACTCGATGCGGCCCTCTTTGTTGGCGACGCGCTGCCAGGCGGAGATGACGGCTTCTTTGTCCGTGTACGCCTGCGATCCGGCCGGGCCGGCCGGGCGGGGCACGATCTTGGGCTTTAGCGCACGCCACTGGTTGAGCTCGCCGAGAATGTCCTCGCGTTTCTGGTTGTCGCCGAGGGCGTTGGTTTCTTCGCGCTTCCGGACGACGGCATCGGTGCCGTGCTCGGCGGCGGCGTAAAACTCGGTGATCATCGGCTCCCAGGTGGTGACGCCGACCGCCGCGCCGCCGGCAAGGTCGCCGTCATCGCCGCCGGGCGTTTCGATCTGCTGGGCGAACATCGCCGTCGAGAGACAGAGCAGCGTCAGGAGGATCTTGATAGGGCTCATGATGTTCTCCGTTATTTCAGTTTGCCGCCGAGAACGAAGGTCAGGGGCGGTTTCGGTGCGCCGTCGGCGTCCTGCTCGCCGGCAAAGAGCGCGAGCTGTGCGTCGTCGCTGTTGCCGGGCGGCAGCGTCACGGTCACGTCACAAGCGAGGCCCGGATCTTTCAGCACGTAGCGTCCGAGCTTGTCAGGCGTCATGGCCTGGTCGCGGTACTTCACCGTCGCGATCGAGCCGAATGCGCCGCCGAGTTTCAGGGTGAAATAGTCTGCATTGTCGACGGCCTTGCCTTCGCTGTCGGTCGCTTCAAGACGCAGCTTCAGCGACGTTTC
>JAQGHK010000666.1 GCA_028288875.1 Phycisphaerales bacterium
GCCATCGACGAACAGCCGCAGCGTCATGGGACGGCGACTGTCGATATCCGGGATGAGGGTGAGCGTTCACGTACCGCGGACCGGCTCGCCCAGAACCTCGTCGCGCTTGGTCAGACCCAGTTCATCACGCGCCTCGATGAGCAGGGCCTGACGAAAGCATTCACGCGACAACAGCGGGTGATTTTGGCCAAGCTCTGGGTCGGTCTTCAGCCGAACCAATCCGACGCGATCTGCACCAAAGGTGAGCGTCGATAGGGCTAGCAGTAACGCGGGCGCAAGCCGTGCGACGCAATCGTTCAATGTCATGTCCCGTCCCTCGCCTGAGATGAATTGAGCTAAGTGACAAGCAAGATACCGCATCGCCGCAATAGCAACACCGTCCCGCTCGGGAGCGACAGGAGTTCATCCATCTATAAACGTGGCGGGGGTTGTGTGTCGGTCGACTAGGTTTCAGTCGGGCCCATGCGGAAAGTGAAGCACGTTTCGCCGGCGGTGGACTGGACCGTCAATGAACCGTCGTGGGCCCGGGCAATCTCGGTCGCGATGTAAAGGCCAAGCCCTAGCCCTTCCTGGCCCGGGCGGGCGGTGCCGCGGGCGAACGGGCGGAACAAATGTTCCTGAACCGTCGGCGGAATCGTCGGCCCGTGGTTGGTGACGCACAGTTCAAACCCGTTGCTGCGGCAACCGGCCCGCACCCACACGGGACTGGCCGGGTCGCCGTGCGTTAATGCGTTGGCCAGCAAGTTCGACAAGAGTTGGCCAACGCGACCCATATCGCAGGACACCGGCGGCGCCGGTTGATCGTCATTGCGCCACTCGTAGTTGATCTCTCTCGCCGGCCAGGAGGTCTGCAGTTCCGTAACCACCTGCTGCAGATGGCCGGACAGTTTGGGGCTTGGTTTCAGGTGAGCGCTCAGCCCGCCGCCCAGACGGCCCCGCGCAAAGTCCAAAACGTTTTCGATCAGCGAGGTCATCCGCGAGGCGCTGCGCTGGATGATCGACACCACGTCAGCCGTCTCACCGTCGAGCGGGTCGAGTGCTAGGATGTCGGCGCCGCTGCGGATCGCCGCCAGAGGATTCCGCAGGTCGTGCCCCAGCACGGCCATGAATTGCTCGCGAAACTGGGCCGTTTCCCGCTCCACGGCCAGAGCCGTCTCGCTCGCCGTCAGGCGGGTCTGGCCGTCCAGATGCTGTGCGATCAGGTCCGCGAACAGCGTGAACATGCCGATCACGTCCGGCGTGTTCACGATCGCCGGCTTCGGGTCGATGGCGCAGAGCGTTCCAAAAAAGGTGCCATCGGGCAGACGGATCGGCACGGAGATGTAGCTCTGAAACCCGTACATTCTAGGAGTTTGGTGGTCGGCAAATTTCTGATCCGTCTCGACATGATCGATGGCGATCACGTCGCCGCTGCAGCGGACTTCGTGGCACAGCGTGGTCTGGAGCTCAAGTTCGCCGCCCGGTTCCAGGCCGAACGAAATCTCGTCGCGCACCGCGCATGCGATCCATTGGCCGTCTGTCACGCGGGCGATGGCCGAAAACCCCAGGCCGGTAGTCCGGCAGATCACTTCGAGGATCTTCTGAACAACGGAAATGCGGGCGATCGCCGCAACATCACGATGAAGCGGGGCTGAGGTTGGCTCACGGTCCTGGTTTGACGCGCCGTTCATATCCACGTGGCAGTACTCGCAATCTCCTAAAACCCAATCCACATTAGCCTCGTCGACTGAAGTGCCGAGCGACCTATTCTACTGTCTAAGACGGCGATGTGAGGCCAATTTATCAGCCGGCGTCTTCGGGCCGCTCCACCCGTAGAAAGGTTGCACCTGTCACCTGTGCTCATCGGGAAGCCGCTATCCGAGTTCTTGGGCCAGCCCGATGAGAATGCCTTCGGGGCCGCGGATGTAGCACAGCCGATACACGTTCTTGTATTGGACCACTCTGTCCACAAGCTCCGCGCCGCGTTTGACCAGCCGGGCCACCGTGTCGTCGATATTGTCCACCGCGAACATGACGCGCAAGTAACCCAGCGCGTTTACCGGAGCACTGCGGTGATCAGCGGCCACCGGCGGCGCGAGGAATCGGGACAACTCCAGCCGGCTATGCCCGTCCGGCGTCCGCATCATGGCGATCTCAACGCGCATGCCGCGCAGCCCAGTGACCCCCTCCGCCCACTCCCCTTCGATCGGGGCGCGCCCTTCCAGTTGAAGGCCAAGCTCAGTGAAGAACGCAATGGCAGCGTCGAGGTCTTCCACCACAATGCCGACGTTGTCCATTCGCTTGACTGACATGGTGTCTCCTCGGCGGATACGCTGCCTCAACTGGCGCCAGCGTTACGTGTTTTCCCGCTGGTTGTCGATCTCCGAGAGCATATCGCGGACCTTCAGGCAGTCTTTTACGCCCGGAACTTCAATCGTTCTGTCAATCGTTCTCGTCGGCTGCAAGCTGACGGACGTCGTCATAACCGGTGTCGAGATGCCCAGCTTCTTCATTCTGGCATCCTGTTTCGTGGAATAAATATGGAGCAAGCGAAAATGGATCTTGCGGTCATGCTCGACGCCGCCCACGCTCTTGCGGATGCGGAGGAACGGTCCTTCGACTGATACAAGAAGGCTTTCCACGTATGTCGACACGGTCCGAACGCTCAGCATGTACCCGATCGCTCCCAGGAGCTGAAGTGCAAGAACGATGCACAAGAATCGCCATCCGACTGGCCAAAGAATCGTCGTCCACGGTAAGGAAACATGACTCTCGTAATAGTTTGCCGCGGACATGGAACCAGCGAAGAGCCCCCCAACAAGCATCAGGTAGAACCAGATCATTTGATGCTGAGCACGCAGATACCGCGTGAGAGGCTCACGATCGATCTCGATTTCAAAATTTGTCGGATAAGAATAGCTCATCTCGCTCCTTCGGTACGGCGAAACATAAAGGGCGGGTGACCATTTCGGTGCCGGGCAGCGAGCCGTCGTCATGCTCAAATCGCCCACGAACGAGTTCGAAGGTCTCAACGTCCACCTTCGCCAATGTGGAATCACGTTACACATTCAGCGGCCGGGCCGGCAACGCGCCGACATTTGAACTACGAGAAGCTTAACTGCGAGTGCGACGTCCGTGGCGAAGGGCGGATTGTCGCGAATTTTCCCTGCTTTTTGGCCGACACGGCCAATCAGGGCGGTAAAATGAACGAATGCGTTCGCCGCATCCTGCCTTCCCGCTCCGCCTCACGTCGATCGAATGTAAGTCGTTTGTTAAAATGGGAAAGCTCCGTACGGCCGCAACACGTCGTTTTAGAACTCATCTTGTTGCTGGCAAAGGAGTTAATCCGCGCTGCGCGAATGCGAATTGACGGAGCAAGATCGGCTCGAAAATTCGCACTTATGGCGATCGGCTTCCGTGGCGCGGGCACGGAGCGGTTGAGCGACCGACCACGGTTATCGGCCGCCGTCGACCTGAACACGCGTACCGATCATGCCGATGATCCGGGGGCGGGTCGGCTGACTAAACCGCCGGAGCATGACATGAATACGAGCTTTGACGTCCTCATCCTTGGTAGCGGCCCGGCGGGGCAGAAGGCGGCGCTCAATGCCGCCAAACTCGGCAAGAAAGTCGCGCTCGTTGACCGCGTCGAAAGCCTCGGCGGCGTCTGCATCCACACGGGCACCATCCCCAGCAAAGCGATGCGCGAAGCCGTGCTGCATCTCACCGGCATGAACCTTCGCCAGGTGTACGGCGAGAGCTACGCCGTCAAAGACAACATCACGATGGCGGACCTGCTGTACCGCTGCCAGCACGTCATTCGCACCGAGACCGAAGTCATCCGCAACCAGATGCGCCGCAACCGCATCTCCATGTATCACGGCCTGGCCCAGTTCACCGGGCCGAACACGGTGCGCATCGTCCGCGCTGATGGCGAAACGCGCGATCTGCACGGCGAGCACATCCTGGTTGCCGTCGGCACTGAGCCGGCCCATCCCGCCAACGTGCCATTCACGCCGAACCGCGTGATCGACAGCACTGAACTGCTCACGCTCACCGAACTCCCGCGCAGCATCACGATCGTGGGCGGCGGCGTGATCGGCACCGAATACGCCTGCATGATGGCGGCCGTCGGCGTGAAGGTGACGCTGGTCGAATCGCGCCCGCGCCTGCTCGAATTCATCGACGAAGAACTGACCGAAGCCCTGCAATTCCGCCTTCGTGAAGGCGGCGTGCGGCTGCGGCTGAACGAAAGCGTTGCCAAGATCGAAGTGCACGACGATGCCGTCGTCGCCACGATGGCCAGCAACAAGACGATCCACTCGCAGACGCTGCTGTATTGCATCGGCCGCCAAGGCGCGACGGCGAATCTCGGCCTGGAAAATGCCGGACTCACTCCGGACAATCGCGGCCGGCTGAAAGTGAACGAGCATTTCCAGACGGAAGTGCCGCACATCTACGCCGCCGGCGACGTCATCGGCTTCCCCGCACTCGCCAGCACCAGCATGGAACAGGGTCGCCAGGCCAGCAACCACATGTTTGGTCAGTACCAGCAGGAAACCAGCCCGCTATACCCGCTGGGCATTTACACGATTCCCGAAATGAGCCTCGTCGGCCAGACCGAGCAGCAGCTGACCGCCGCCGGCGTGCCGTACGAAGTGGGCATCGCCCGCTACCGCGAAATCGCCCGCGGCCAGCTCATCGCCGACCCGCACGGCCTGCTCAAGCTCCTGTTCCACCCGCTCAGCCGCCGCCTGCTCGGGGTCCACGCGATCGGCACCGGCGCGACGGAGCTGATCCACATCGGCCAAACCGTCATGGCGGCCGGCATGCCGATCGATTACTTCGTCGATACGGTCTTCAACTACCCGACACTCGCCGAGTGCTACAAGGTGGCCGCCCTCGACGGTATCAACCGCGTGCGGCAGGTGCCGATGGAACCGGATCACGGCTTCTCGGATATGGAAGTGGACTCCAGCGGCGACGTGAAAGAAGCGGCCTAGGTCGTTGCGCGAAATATTGATAGGCTACTCAAGTCGGCGGGCCCAGCCCGTTCTATTGGAGGAACCTGTCCATGCGTCGTGTCATTCCTGCGGTATTTTCCGCCGTTGTTGCCCTGTTTGTCACGATCAGTTCCGCCACTGCGGCCCAGCCGGCATACGGCTTTAAAGTCGGCGAGCCGGTCTGTTACGAGATCAAGATTACGCAGGAACTGCCGGAGCGGTCGCGCACAACGGTGAACTACATCAAGTATCGCCCGTCCGCCGTTTCGGCCGACGGGCAGATCACGCTCCGCTACGACTGGGCGACCACCAGCACCAGCGAAACGTCCGGCGGCAGCACGCGCACCATGGGAGGCCGCCCGCCGGCGTTCCTCGGCGGCCCGCAACCGATGGACGATACGCCAAGCAGCGAAACCATCATCGATTCGCTCGGCAATGTCGTGAAGGTCACGCGCCCCTCGGCCAATCTGCAGTTGGATGACCTGCTCGGCCCGGCGTACGGCCTGATGTTGTTGCCGCTGCCGCCTGCCGGCCAGACCACGTGGAACACGCAGCGACCGGTCGTAGCTTACAACGAGTCGGTGCGTCAGGAACCTGGCGGCATGTGGGGCCATCATGACGTCACCACGCGCACCGAACGTGCGTGCAAGGAAAGCGTCACCTTCACCGCCGCCGCCCCCGTAGGCGACCTGCTGACGGTTCAGCGGACTTACGATCTCGCATCAGACCTGAAGCTCAACGATACACCCGTCGACCATCTCAGCGGAACAGGTCAATACGTCTTTGACCTGAAGAAGGGTGCCGTCAAAACGTTCGAGTCGAAGCTTGTCTACGCGATGACTCAGGAAAACGTGAGCATCAAGGTGCCCGTGACCGTCACCGCCCGCCGACTGGAAGACAGCGAACTGGCCAAGATGAAGGCCGACGTCGACGCGCAAATCGCAAAGGATGCGCAGCAGACTGCCGAGCGCGAAAAGCAGGAGGCGGTCGGGGGCAAGGAAGTCCGGGAACTACCGGCCGGCATGACGAAGACCAAGTCGACTCCTTCCCGGGGCGGCGGCGACTTCATTCGCATCAACGCCGAGGGAAAATCGGTGATCGGGTTCAGCGTCACGCACGGCAGCTGGGGCGGACAAAAGGTGCTGCGCATGATTCAGCCGCTGTACGAAAAACCGGAAGCCTCCAAGGCCAAAGACGCGCCGCAGGTAGTTCTGGCGAAGGACGGTTACGCCTTGGGCGGACTTTGGGTGAACGCCGATGATACGAACGTCATCGCTATCCGCCCGATCTTCATGAAAAAGAACGCGACGAATTTGGATATTAAATCGGCGTATGTTGGCCCTTGGATCGGCACATTGAGCGGCCCCAGCCGAGTGCGCTTTGGCGGGACCGGGCAATTCGTCACCGGTATTTTCGGCCGTCAGGGTTTGAATACGGCGGCGATCGGCTTGGTCATCCAGGAAGCCGATCCTACCGACGATCCAAACTTCAAAGGCGATCCCAAGCCCAAAGACCCGACCGACGATCCGAATTTTAAAGGATGAACGGCCGGGCAAAACTTGCCATCGCGCTCTCGAATGATCGTGATCGCCCATCTTTAACTGGCGGCCAGAGTGCACAAAGCCGCTGAAGCCCGGCCGGCGAT
Source organism: Phycisphaerales bacterium (assembly GCA_028288875.1). Lineage (GTDB taxonomy): Bacteria > Planctomycetota > Phycisphaerae > Tepidisphaerales > Tepidisphaeraceae > RYN-431. The sequence goes on from JAQGHK010000666.1 coordinate 6,628, forward strand.
TTAGGTTGCATGCCATCGCTGCCGCGAATTAGCATGACGGCATGCGAACCCGCGCGATCCTCGGCGTCGTCCTTGTCGCGATCACCACAAATGCCTACGCCGCGGAAGACCCGATTCTGGCCAAGCCCGCGAATTTAGGAAAAGAGGCCGGTACGCCGATCGTCGAGCTGATCGCACACCTCCGCATCAACAGCGGCCAGATGATCTTCGTCAACTGGAAGGCGCTCGAGGCGGCCGGCGTGCGACGGACGGTGCCGGTCACAGTCGACCTATCGAATCTCACCGTCGGCCAAGCAACCGCCAAGTTGGTCAAGCAGTTCGACTACCCGCCGCTGGATTTCACCGTCGACGAAGGGGTGGTCACCATTAGTGTCCTGCAGGACTTACACAGGAACGTCGAAACGCGATGCTACGACGTTCGCACGCTCGTAGCCCTGAACGACGCGGAGCGGCCGAAGCGCATCGACGCGTTGCTGCGGCGCGTCCAAGGGATCAACCCGCTGACCTGGAAGGCCAACGGCAGCGGCAGCGGCAATGTGCAGGAACTGGGTGGCCAGCTAATCGTGACCCAAACGCCTGCGATGCAGCGGCGAGTGGCCATTGAATTGGGTGACGGCTTGTCGCCCGCGGAGCAGGCACGGCTTCTGCAGGTCGCTGAGATGCAGGTACTCGTGGCCAAACCCGTCGTTCCCCTTGCGCCCACGACGCCAATGGGTCGAACGCTGGTCGAGCTCAAGCGGGAGCTTCCCGATGTCCGCTTCAATGACTTCACGCTCGGCGATGCCTTGGACTTTGTCCGCCATTCGGCCGGTATCTCGATCGACGTCGAATGGGACCAACTGGCCAAAGCCAAGATGAAGCCTGATCATGCAGTCAATCTCCGTTTGCGCAACATCTCGGTCCGCAAGGTGCTGGCCTCGCTACTGGAGCAAGCGACTAACGTCGCTGATCCCGCCGATGCGGCGTCGTTCAGCATTCGGCCTGATGGCCACGTGGTCATCACGTCGCGGCGGGATCAGTTTGCGCGGTTTGCCGAAACCAAGTCGTTTGCGATCGGAGACTTGGTTGCTGCTCCGGCTGACGCGGGCGAAGCCCGTAAGGAGCTCAGTAAACTGATCACCGAAACCGTTGCGGTCCAGACCTGGGCGACAGAGCCCGAACCAGTCGGCGGCACGGCGTCCATCGACGGCGACACGTTGCGCGTCAATCAGACGCCCGACGTGCTCCAGCAGATTGACGACCTGCTCAAAACCATGCGCGATCAGCGAACGCAGGCGTTTGTTGTCCCGGCCCGCTGAGGCCCACGCTACCAAGCGCCGCCGGCGTTGCTACCATGCCGCGATGCATCTGCCCGATTTCAACGTGACCGACCGAGTGGCGCTCCTGACCGGCTCCGGCCGGGGCATTGGCCTCGCGCTGGCTAAAGCGCTGGCGGCTGGTGGAGCGGCGGTGGTTATTCAGGACATCGATAAGGATGTCGCGCAGGCGGAGGCGGATGCGATCAACACCGCCGGCGGCCGGGCCAAAGCGCTCGGCGGCGATCTGGCGGACCCGGCCATGCCTGAACAATTGGCCAAGGAAGCAATCGCCGCGTTCGGGCAGATCGACATCCTGATCAACAACGGTTCTATCCAGTCCAAGGCGCAGTTCTTTGACTATCCGATCGACACGATGCGTCGCGAACTGGAAGCCAACGTGCTGGCCCCCACGCGGCTATGCCAGTTGCTGATGCCCGCGATGGTCGAACGAAAATGGGGCCGGGTGATCAACTTCAGCTCGATCCAAGGCATCAAGGGCAACGATCACATGCCCGCGTACGCGATGAGCCGCGCGAGTCTGGAGAATCTCACCAAGGGCTTGGCCCGCAAGTTCACCCGCGAGGGCGTGACCGTCAACTGCATCGCCCCCGGCTGGTACGACAACACCCACCGCAATGAGAACCAGGCGAACTCGCCCGAGGACATCGCCAAGATGGGCAAATGGCTGCCGAGCGGCCGGCTGGGCCAGCCCGAAGACTGCGCCGGCATGTGCGTGCTGCTCTGCAGCCGCGCTGGGGAATATATCACCGGGCAGATCCTGTTCGTGGATGGCGGGATGTCCCTGTAGCATGCCCCGCCTCAGCGAGAAGGAGTGGACGTGATTCAAGCCGAAGGGCGCTATGCGCGAACATGGACGAACGCCGCTGCGAAGAACATGGTTCGCCAGATTCCACTGATTGCCGAATCGTTCCCGTCGATCGTGGATTACTACCCGGCCACGCTGAACGTGGTCTTCGGACCGATGATTATTGTCGCGGGTAGCGACTGCCGCACGCCGCCGTTGCAGTGGAAGGCCATCGGCGAGGACGGGGAAACCGGCGAAGTGTTCGACCTTGTTCGCTGTCGTCTCACCATCGGCAACCAAGGCCCGCTGAACGCGCTGATGTACGTCGGCCACTGGTCCCTTCACCGGCTGGACCCGCACAAGCAGGAGTTCCTCGCCGAAGGGTTTATCGACGGCCTGACCGACGGCATGGCGGTAACGTTCACCTGCGACCGGCCGGCAATCGAGTTGCCCTACACCAAATCGGCCCAGACGGGCGACATCGCCCCCTTGGCGCGAACCATCGTGATTCTCTAAGCGTTTGCCCCCCATGGCGTGGGACGGGACAGGCTGCCTGACGACACCTGCTAGCGGTCTTTGCCAGTCGCCGGCCGTGGCGTATGCTGAATCCACACGTCCAGAGGAATGAGGAGGAGCAAATGAAGAAGACCATGCCTAAAGCGGCGACGCCGCGCGTTCTCATCGATTGTTTGGAAGCTCGTCGGTTGCTCGCGTATGTCGCGGCGGATTATTTTCCGCTGAACCCGAACGCCGTCAGCACCTACACCGGCACCGTCAACGGCCAAACCGCCACGATTTACCATACCCAAGGTGCCAAAACGGTGAGCGGGGTCGACGGCGTTTTGGTGCGCGATAAGGCCGTCGCTGGCGGCGATACCGGCATTCTCGATGGCACGTACTCGATCGATCGAAGCGGCCTGAAGCTTAATCAAGCCCAGATCAGCGGCGCGATCCAAGGCCACAACTTCGGTGCGAAAGTGACGCCGGTTCCTGGCTTGCCGATCCTGCCGAGCACGTTTTCGACTGGCGCGGTGAGCGCCTGGAAGGGCGTGAAAGTCAGCGGCGTGTTCCAGATCCCAGAGGCCGGCGTGAGCGATCTGCCGTTGGGCGGCACCGATAGCGGATCTGTCACCGTCGCCGACAACGGGCGGGTGGAAAAGCTGGGCTATTCGCTGGTGAACACGATCCTCGTCAAAGTCCATCATGTCGAATCGTTCAGCTCGTCGGTCCTTGGCCGGACGTACAGCGCCACCGTCGTGATCGATTCCAGCCAAGTGCTGGCGCAGTCCGTCGGGCTCGTCAGCGGGACCAGCAGCTTCTCGGTCCATCTGACCGGTACGGGCGGCATTGACCAGACGCAGGTCTACACCGAAACCCTGGACCTGACGACGACCAATCTGCTGTCCAGCTTCGCCCGCAAGTCCGGCAGCGTGCTGCGCATCGGCGGCACGAGTAAGGCCGACACTATCGGCCTTGGTTTTGATGGAAGCTCGGCCACGTTCCTTGTCGTGCGCAACGGCGTTGGCACGAGCCTGTCCACCAGTGGCATCACTAGTGCCGTGATCGATGCC
>JAQGHK010000671.1 GCA_028288875.1 Phycisphaerales bacterium
GACAGCGCCACAAAGTCGACGGTCGAAGAAGTCCTCATCGGCGATGTCTGGCTCTGTTCCGGCCAATCGAACATGCAGATGTCGCTCGGCGAAGCAGACAACGGCCGTGCCACCGCCGCCAAGGCCGGCGAGCACCCCAAGCTCCGCCTGTTCAAGGTCGGCAGCGCTTGGACGCCCGAGCCGCAGGACAATCTCAAGGGCGAGTGGAAATCCGCCACGCCGGAGTCGGCCGCCAAGTTCAGCGCCGTCGGCTACTTTTTCGGGAGCAACCTGCTGAAAAGTCCCGAGCTCAAGGACGTCGCCTTGGGCCTGATCGAAAGCGACCTCGGCGGCACGCTGGCCGAGGCTTGGACGCCCCGTGAAGGCCTTGACCCGAATTCCAAAGCCGGCGATAGCATGTTCGGCATCAAGCCGACCACGCTCTATAACGGCATGATCCACCCGATGGGCGAGCTCGGCATCAAAGGCGTCATCTGGTACCAGGGCGAAGGCAACGCCGGCGAGCCGCAAACCTACACCGCCAAGCTGTCGGCGATGATCAACAGCTGGCGCAAGCAGTTCAAAAACCCCGAGCTGCCCTTCCTGATCGTCCAGCTGCCCGACTACGCCCCCGACTGGGGCGGCTACTACTGGCAATGGCTGCGCGACGCCCAGCAGCAGACGGCCGCGAAGCTGCCGAACGTGGCCGTGATTAACTCGGTCAACACCAACGACGGCCTGGACCTACACCCCAAGCCCAAGCAGGCGATCGGCGAACGCGGCGCGATTCTGGCCCGGCAGATGGTGTACGGCGAAAAAATTGTCGGTAAAGGCCCGATGTTCAAGTCGGCTGACGCCACCGGCGACAGCATCAAGGTCAGCTTTGACACCGGCAGTTCAGGCCTGGGCGCGGCCGACCCGGACGACGTGCACGGCTTCACCGTCGCCGGCGAGGACGGCAAGTTCCGCAAGGCGACGGCCAAAATCGAGGGCGACGACACGGTTGTCGTCAGAAGCGATCTCGTCGCCAGTCCCAAGTACGTGCGCTACGCCTGGGCCGGCGTGCCGATGTCGACGCTGACCAACAAAGACGGCATGCCCGCCTACGCCTTCCGCAACGACACGCTGCCGGCCGACATGCTGGGCCTGAAGATCGAAGCGGCCGGCCGCACTTTTGGTAACAAGCTTTGCCAGATCACCGTCGCCGACGGTTACATCACCAGCATGACCGTTCGCGGCCGCCAGCTCTTGGCCAATGAAACCGGTGGCAACCGCGGCGTGAACACCAACGGCGCGTTCGGCCCCAGCGGCATCGGCCAGCTGAACGAGCTCGGCCCCGACCTGATCCAGCTCGGCGGCCGGGAATTCAACGTGCAGGTCGGCGTTGAAGACGGCAGCTGCACGTGGACCCTCCACAACAGTGGAAAAGACCCGCGCACGTTGCGCATGAACCTGTCGCCGCGCGTGAAGGTGTCCAACGCCAACGGTGGCAAGGTCACCCTCAACCGCCAAGGCCTGACCGTGAAGGTCAGCGGCGTCGCCAACGTCACTCGCGGCGACGACGTCGCCCTGGAGTTCAAAGCCGCCGGCAACAGCGACACGAAGGTCGAGTTCGATTTCGGCAACGAAAAATAATCGACCGCCAGCTACGTTACGAGGATAGTCCGGCCGCCGATCGACACCGGCGGCCGGATTGCTTTCGACAGACTTCCCCCAATCGGGCAGAGGAGCAGGTAAATGAATTGGAATCGACCCATCAAAGCGGCAGCGTTCGCACTCGTGATGGCGTGCGCCGCCGTCGGGCACGCCGCACCGAAAGATTATTTCGGCATTCACCTTGTCGACGAGGACACCGGCCGCGGTGTGCCGCTGACCTACATGCGGTCGGTCTACAAACAGATGTACATCAGCGACAGCGCCGGATATGTCGCTTTCAACGAGCCGGGCCTAATGGACGGCAAAACGGACGTCTGGTTTGACGTCAAGAGCTATGGCTACGAAGAACTCCCTGGCGCGTTCGGCGTGCACGGCATCGGCCTCAAGCCCACCGCCGGCGGTAGCGTCACCATCAAGCTCAAACGCAAGCAGATCGCCGAACGCCTTTACCGCATGACCGGCTACGGCATTTACCGCGACAGCGTGATGCTCGGCATAAAGCCGCCGATCAAGGAAGGCCTGCTCAACGCCCAAGTCACGGGTTCGGACACGGTGCAATGCGCCGAATACCGCGGCAAGCTCATGTGGATGTGGCAGGACACCGATCGCGTCGGCTTTGAGCTCGGCAATTTCAGCATGACCGGCGCGGTCACCGAATTACCTTCCAAGATCGATCCGAACAAGGGTCTGGAATTCACCTACTTCTCCAACAAGCCCGGCGAGTTCGCCAAGCAGATGGCCGTGGTGCCGCGCGAAGGCACCAACCCGATCTGGGTCGACGGCCTTACTGTTGTTCCCGACGAAAAAGGTCGCGAACGCATGGTCGGCAAGTACATCGCCGCCAACAAAGACTTTTCACCGGCCGAGGCGGGCATTCTCGTCTACAACGACGAGAAGAACGTGCTCGAGAGGCTGACCAAGTTCGAAGGCCCTCGCAACGGCAGCCAGACGCCCGGCCCCACCGGCCACGTCATTTACCTAATGGATGGCAAAACCCGCTATGCGTGGTTTGGCAACGGCCTGCGCGTCAAAGCTGACTTCGCCAGCGTCAGCGACCCCAAGCAGTACGAAGCCTTCACTTGCCTCAAGTCCGACGGCACCGCCAACCGCGAGAACGGCAAGCTCGTGTGGCAGTACGTTAAGGGCGCCAAACCCGTTCACGGCCGGATGGTCGATGATCTGATCAAGCGCAACATCATCAAGCCCGAAGAGGCCCCCGTTCAACTCAAGGACGTCGACAGCGGCAACACCATCCATGCGGCCGGCGGCGGGGTAGCGTGGAACGCGTACCTCAAGCAGTGGGTCTTCATCTTCGGCCAGCAAGGCGGCACGAGTAACCTCGGCGAAATCTGGATGAGCACCGCCAAATCGCCCGAAGGCCCGTGGATCAACGCCAAAAAGGTCGCCACCCACGCCATGAAGGACAACAACAACGACCTGTACAACGTCGTGCAGCACTACGAACTGGCCCAGAAGGGCGGCCAGGAGATCTTCTTCTCCGGCACGTTCGTCATCAGCTTCTCGGGCAACAAGTGGCCGACGCCGTACTACAACTACAACAACTTGGTCTACAAGCTCGACCTGTCCGACCCGCGGACCAAGCTCCCTGAGCCCCCGCCGGGCCTCAGCAAAGCGACGTCCGATGAGGATAAAGGGTGAAAATTACCCGAAATTCGCATCTTTCGGCAATCGATTCGCACGAAGCGCAATGGCGAAACCACCGGCCGAGAACGAAGATTCAATCGGAGGCCCTCGTGACACTTTTACCGCGCCGTTTCCCCGCCACCCGCTCGCGGACGTCGGCATTTACACTCGTTGAGCTGTTGGTCGTGATTGGCATCATCGCGCTGTTGATCAGCATCCTGTTGCCGACCATTACCACGGTTCGTCGCTCGGCCATTCGAACGACTTGTGCGGCCCAACTGCGGGACATCGGCAATGCGTTTCAGATGTACCTCAATGAGTCGAAGGGACGCATTCCGGAACAGGTGAATCCGCTTCCACTGGAAAGCCCGACGCTTTTCGTCGGCAAGCCCACCTTGTTCGATGCGTTCGATCGCTACCTGGGAAAATCGCGCAAGGTATGGGGCTGCCCGGGAGATCACTATGTTGAGCCCGATCCCAATCCGACGCTCGTCGGCCATGACCGTTACGTAGACGCGTACGGCGTCAGTTACGAATACAACTTCTACATGAATGTGCTCAGTCCCGGCCGCCCGTTTGTGCAGGTGCTGAAGGATGCGCAGATCGCGTTCGGCATCACACCAACACGGTTTCGCATTTTCAATGACCTGACCCATTTCCACGGCCCGGTAGGCCGAAATGGCAATATGAACTTCCTGTTTGCCGATTGGCATGTGGCCGATCTTGAAGGCTTGGTTTCCGCTGGCACGGTCAATCCGAGCGGAAAGTGAAAGGCGTTGGACCATGGATGACGTAAAGAAGCCGAAGAAAAATCGCTGGGCCGTCGGAACCTGTATTGCCGCGGTAATGCTTGCCGCGGGCGCAGGGGGTGCCGCGTGGTGGCAACATACGCCACCGCCTCCGGCCGTGGCCGGGCCGCCGGAAGCGATCGTGCAATTCGCCGCCAGCGAGCGCTTCAAAGCCCTGCCCTCTGAACAACGCCAGCAATACGTGGATCGCCTGGAAAAGCTCACGCCAGACGAGCGGCGTGAACTGGGCAAGGCCGCCGGCCTGACACCGGAGCAAGGCCGGGCGGCCTATAAAAACCTGTATGATCAAGGCGTTCGCCATCGAATCGAGCACTTTTATTCACTGAAGACCAAGGCAGAGCAGGACGCCTATCTCGACAAATTGATCGAGGAATTCAAGAAGGAACAGGCGTTCCACAAGACCGAGCCGATGGACCCGGCGAAGATCAAAGGCCAGCTCGAATCCGTTCCCGCCGCCGACCGTGCGCGGGCGGCCGGCTTCCTGCAGGCGTTTCTTCAACGCGGCATCATGCGTGGGTTGGGCTTCGGAAAAACCAGCGGCTGATCAGATCCGTTCGATCATACAAATGCCGCGGGGCCGTCATCGCTGACGGCCCCGCGGTGTTTTTGATTGAGTGCTTTTGATTCCGGCTTTTATTGAACTTCAAATCGCAGCGTGTGCTTCACGGGCACCACCACCGCGCCGGCCACCGCACGCAGGCGATCATCAAACTGCTTGGCCGCATCAGCCAGCTGATTGAATTTTTCCGCTGCCGACGGAACTTCCTGCACCCAGGCCTTCTGCCGGTGAAGCCATTGCTTGTTCAGCGGCGTCTCAAAATCCTGCTGAGCATGAACGGCCGCATCGAGCTTAGAGAACGCGTTCTCGAACGGCGTCGTCGGGAACGAGGCCGCCAGGTTAATGCCCTTGGCCAGTTCGGCCGCGTCAAAGTCGCGCGACACGGTAATCGTCTTTCGCGACTCCATGCCTTCCGCGGCCGGCACCGGCACTTCGCTCCAAGTCACCTTCACGTGCTTACCGGCCGGTACACCACTGAGCACAAGCTGAAAGCGATTGAGATCTTCGTCAAAGGGCACCAAGTTCATGGCCGAGCCGATACCCAGCGCGTCCACATCGCGCCGGACAGAGAACGGATAGCGCGAACTTTCGATCGTCAGCGTGTCGTTTTCCATCGAAACCACCTTGTGGCCCGCGGTGGCGTCAGCCTTGTGGCCGGCGAGATCGACGGTAATCGTCCCGATATTGCCGTCACACCCCATGGCCTTTAGGAACGCGTAGGCCATGATCGTGTGGCCGACGTTTTCCGGGTGGATACCGTCGTTGCCGACGAAACTTTTGTCGGGGTACGTGGCCTTAAACTTCACCATCGCGTCGGCCATGATCGTATGAAGATCGGCGTAAACGACGCCCTCCTGCTGGGCCACCTCTTTAGCCGCGTCGCCAAACGTGGCGAGCGTTTTGTTGTATGTGACAGCCGCATCGTGGCCCTTGGCGAAGATGGTACGGAATGCGTCGGTATCCACTGCCCCTGGCCCGCCGACGATGATCAACCGCGTGCCGGATGCCTTGAGTTGTTGAATGATGTCCTTGGTCTTCTCGCGGTAGTCTGCCAGCCGCTTGGCATCGACCTTGCCGTAGCCGCCGTCGTTCATGCCGTAATTAATGGTGGCGACCGTCGGTTTGAACCAGAGGACATCTTGCGCCATGCGCGGCGCGAGGCCCCACGTCGTTTCGCCGCCCCAACCAAACTGGGCCGTCTGAATGCCAGCCGCCGGCTGACAGGCCAGCAGGTAGTTTTCGATGATGACGGAGTAATTCTTCTGCTCCGTAATCGAATCGCCGAGGACGGCGACGCGCTCCCCGTCATTCAATTTCGCCGCGGGCGCCGCGTCCGATTCCGCGCGCGCCATCCCGCCGCCGCAGCCGATGGCGAGCGCCGCAATACAGGCCACGCGCCGCAAAGAGCCCGTCCAGTCGATCGAAGAAGATTGATTCCGAGACGTCGTCAGATAGGTCACAAGCGTTCCTCCAGCCAGATACCGCAAAAGGGATTGAACAGCAGCGTTCAACGTCATGATCCTAAACGTAGGAATCGACGCCGCCAAAACATCAACGCCTGACCGGGGGACGATCCTCGGCGCACTAGATGCCTTTCAACGTGTCGGAGCGGAACGCCGCCGCTTTCCCGGATAAACTCCGCTGCACCAAGTGTAACGGCCCGGCCAATCGCCGCAGCCGGCAAAGTACGTCACGATTCGGGTTCAATCATCAATCATTTCGTGCACGCAGAATCTCACGTCGCGAAAGACGGAATGCCAACCTTTCGGCATCCAGCGGTCTTTCAGCCGTGGCAGGTCGTATTAGCCTTTGATGCTGGCGACCGACTCAATTCATAATGACGAAAATGCCCCTACCC
>JAQGHK010000345.1 GCA_028288875.1 Phycisphaerales bacterium
AGCTCGCCGCCGGGCGGGCGGGCGGAACTTGGACCGGCTTCGGTCTGGTCAGCACGGCGGCCCTGAGCGACGGCCGGACGACGCTCGGCTACATGGACGCGGGCGACTACCGCGCGATCTACGGTGCCGACGCCTCCTTCGACGGTCAGCCGCTGCCGGCCCAGGCGGTCGTCGTCAAATACACATTCGCCGGCGACGCGGACTTCAACGACAAGGTCGACTTCAACGATTTCCTCCGCCTGCAGAACGCGTTCGGCCAAAACGAGCAGACCTCTGCCGGCGGCGATTTCGACTTCAGCGGCACGGTCGACTTCAACGACTTCCTGCTGCTGCAGAACAGTTTCGGGCAATCGATCGCCGCCCCTGCGGTGACGCCGGAGCCCGCGGCGGTCGCGGCCACCGCAACGATCGCCGGCGTGTTGTTCAACGACCACGACCGCAACGGCAAGTTCGACAAGGGTGACGGCCTGTCTCGGGGCGTGAGTGTGTGGCTTGATCTCGACAATGACCGCGTGCACGACCCGAACGAGCCGACGGCCGTTACGGACGACAAGGGTCGCTTCGGCTTCAAGAACCTGGCGGCCGGTAAATACCGGGTGCGGCAGGTGCTGGCAAAGGGGGCCTTGGAAAGCACGCCGGCGCGGTATTTGACGCTGGCGAAAGGGCAGGCGGTGAAGGGCGTAGAACTGGGCAGCCGGACAAAATAGAGTGAGCTTTCGGCCGGCCCGGCGGAATAGATCGCCCAGAGCGCCAGCTTCACCCTGGCTTCCGGCTGCGCGCCTGAACAGGCGTGACTCTGACATTTGCAGCCGCCGGCGGCGGACGGGTAAACTCGCGAGTCGTTCGATGCGAGGTTGAAGTCGTTTCGGGGCGTCAGGCCAAGTCAGCAGCGTAAATTACGTGGAAACTGCAGCCGCTAAGGCGGCATACTTAAAGTTCGTACGCGTGTTCAGACACAGATTACCCGATGCACTTGAGCACATCTGGCGGATGGTGTCGCGAATCCCTGAATCGGCGTAGATCCGCGTCGCGTGTTCGGTGACAATTGTCGTCCCGCCAAACTACAATCTCGAACCAGGAGAACGGCATGCAAGTCCTGATTCGAGATGAATCCGTCATGGGCGCTGTCACAAACCAGCTGACGCTGGACGTGCTGGATGAAACCATCACAGTTCGCGAGCTGATCCGCAGCCGCGTGTACCAGGAAGTGGAAGACCACAATCGCCGAGTGCGACAGGCCAACGCGGCGGCCACGCCGTTCAATGGACTGGTGACGCCGACGCCGCTGGAGCGAGCCCTTAACGGTCCGCAGGCCGGCTCGGCCAAGACGCGTGAAGTGGATTGGAAGAAGCAGTTTGACGCCGCCTGCGAAGCGTTTGCACGCAACGGCTTTTTCATCCTCATGGGTGACCGCCAAGCCGAATCGCTTGATCAGACGATCGCGCTTCGGCATGACACGACCGTCAGTTTTGTAAAGTTGATGCCCTTGGTTGGAGGCTGATCCGTGAAGGAAACGCGCTTACCGTCGGGGCACGTCATCAGCTATTTTCAGCCCGCCGGCCCATTGTTGGCAGAGCATGAGCAGGTGTTGGCCTGGATCAACGCTGCCACGGCGAGCTATCCCGGCAATCCGGCGTCTGCGGACGTGGAACTCAAAGCGCTTCCGGCGGGCCGGGCGTTACTGGAAGCTGATGCGCCGCTGGCCCGTCGCTATGTGATGGCGGCCGTTGAGCAGGTGCGCCACTGGGATCGCGAAGCCAATCGCCTGCGCGGCACGGCTAAAAACGAAATCGAACGGATGAACGCCCACCTGCTTGCCGGCTGGGACGTGGTGTGGGGCCATCGTCGTCAGGCTGCCGCGGCGGTGACCGCATTGATGCGGCGCAGCCTGCCGTTGACCGAAGAAGACCTGCTGACAATTCTGGATTGGTGTGATGAGCAGCAGATGACAATATCGTATTGGGTTCCATTGTCGTCGATCGTGAAAGCGGCCAAGCGATACTTGGACGGCTCAATGCCGGGGCCGGCAATGCGGGAATCACTGAGCCGTTTCGCGACTAAGCTGGAAGGCGGCGATAAGGCAGCCCGGCGGCTGGCCGTGGATGTTCAGCAGTTGGGCGCGGTGTCGATACCCCTTGCCTCAATAGCGACCCAGACGTCGGCAGTCGTCCGTCCTGTTGTCCCCGCGCCGGCCGGCGACGTGGGCGTCCATCAGCAATTGAAGTACTTGCTTGGCGTGCGCGACACTCCGCCGACAGCCACTGAAGAACCCTTCGGCCCGGATCGTTATATTCCGTCCGCCGACTCAGCGTTATTGGCCGAGCATCGGATGATCGGGGACGCGCTCGATACGTTTGCGCAAGAGGCGCGCAATTCGTACCGTGGCGAATATCCCGGGCTGCCGCCCGGAAGTCCGATGCTCGCCGCTAACGACGCCACGCGCGGCCGGATTTATCTGGCCGCGACCGAGCGCATTGTCGCCCATCGACTGGATAGTCCCGACTATGCCGACCCGCAGTACGCCAATCCACACGGACTGCCAGATGAGCCGCCGTCATGGCTAACACCGCAGTTGATGGCCCAATTCTTTCAGGGCCGTGTTCGGGCTATCTCGCTAGAGATTGCCAAAGCCTTGAGCAGCACCAATGCCGTGCTCGATCGAAATGGGTTGTTTGATCACCTGCTGTTCAATGCCGCCGTCGGCCGCCCCGGCGGCGGTATCGACGTGACGTTGCACGAGGCACTGGTGCCAATTGAACAGCACGCGGCCACCTCGTCGCTTACCGATGGCGAGCGCTATGTACTGCACCTACTGCGATCGGCCGTGATTACCAATCCGCCGCTTGGCACGCCGAATGACCAAATCATGAATCTAACCCGACTCATCGGCGACGGCATCAACCTGTGGCTGGCCCCCGGCGAAGCATGGAGCGATGCCGCCAATGCAGACATCACGGCCCTTGCGCCTGCGTTCCAGCAGGCATGGACCGCGCTATTTCGGCACATGCTGACGGCCACGTCCGCGCGGCCGTCGGGCAAGTGGCTGAAGACCGGAGGCACCCTCGTTGACGCCATCGGCCGATCTGCGGTGAGTGGATCGGTTGAACGGTGGCTGCCGCTCGTCAGCCGGCCGAACACGGTCAGGCGCCATTCGACTTACGCCGGCGATCGCAGCAACGGCGACGCCATGAACGACCAGAACGCGACGGCGCTGCGCGGCCTGATCTGGCTGGTGCCGACGTTGGGCACGCCATCGTTAACGCACCTGCTGAGCGGCGTCGCGCTCAGTGGCTACAAAAAGCTGCCGGGCATCGGCTTTCGCTCGCCGAAGGTCGGTAACGCCGCCATTTACGCGCTGTCGTGCCTCAGCACCGAAGACGCCATCGGCCAACTGGCGGTGTTGAAATCGCGCTTGAAAGGCGGCGTGCAGAAAGAAATCGAAAAGGCCTTCGACGCCACCGCCGCCCGGCTGGGCCTGCCGCGCGACCGCATCGAAGAAATGGCCGTCCCCACCTACGGCCTGACCGAGGTCGGCCGGTGCGTCGAAACGTTCGGCGACTACTCCGCGGAGCTTCGCGTCGACGGCAGCAACGTGCAAACGACATGGATCGACGCCAAAGGTAATGCGCTTAAAAGCGTACCTGCCAAGGTGAAGGCCGACCATAAAGATACTTTCAAAGAGCTTCAACAGGCGGCGAAAGACATCGCCGCCATGCTGCCGGCACAGCGCGACCGGATCGATTCGCTTTTCCTAACCCAAACGACTTGGCCGGCAGCGACGTGGCGAAATGACTACCTCGATCACCCGCTCGTTGGCACCATCGCCCGGCGATTGATCTGGACCGTCTCCAGCCGCGGGCAAACGACGCCCGCGATCTGGCTTGATGGCACGCTGGTCAATGTCGACGACCAGCCTGTCGACGTGCCGGACGACGCCACCGTCGTGCTCTGGCACCCCATCGGCTTGCCGATGGATGACGTGCTGGCGTGGCGGGCGTGGTTAAATCGACATCAGGTCCGCCAGCCCTTCAAGCAGGCGCATCGCGAGATCTATCCGCTGACCGATGCCGAGCGGCGGACCAATACCTACTCCAATCGCTTCGCCGCCCATGTGCTGCGGCAGCACCAGTTCAACGCGCTGTGTGCCGCCCGTCACTGGAAAAACAAACTGCGGATGATGGTCGATGACGTCTATCCGCCCGCGACGCGCGATCTGCCGCAATGGGGCCTGCGCGCCGAGTTCTGGATCGAAGGCATCGGAGATAATCACGGCACCGACACGAACGACGCCGGCGCTTATCTTCGCGTAGCGACCGATCAGGTTCGTTTCTATTCCGCGAACGCCGCCCGCACTAGCGCTCACGCTAGTGGCGGTGGTTACGAAATGGATGCGGCCGGCGGGGGTGCGAACAATCTGAACACGACTCTGCCGCTCGAGCAGGTGCCGCCGCTGGTGCTAAGCGAAGTGTTGCGCGATGTCGACCTATTCGTCGGCGTCGCGAGCGTTGGCAATGATCCGAACTGGCAGGACGGCGGGCCTGACGGGCGGTTCCGAACGTACTGGCAGAGCTACAGCTTCGGCGACCTGTCCGAAACCGCCAAGACCCGCCGTGACGTGCTGGCCAACCTCTTGCCACGCCTGACGAAGTTGCGCGACAGGTGGTCGCTGGACGAGAAATTCCTCGTCATCCGCGGCCAAAAGCGCACCTACAAAATCCATCTCGGCAGCGGCAACATTCTCATGGAACCGAACGACCAGTACCTCTGCATCGTGGCCGATCGATCAACCGCTACGGCAGAAAATGTGTTCCTCCCTTTCGAGGGCGATGGCACATTATCGATCATCCTCAGCAAAGCATTCCTGCTGGCCGAGGACGACAAGA
>JAQGHK010000370.1 GCA_028288875.1 Phycisphaerales bacterium
ATCGATCATGCAGACGGATTTGCCCGCCCGCGCCAGCTCCGCGCCGACATTGACGGCCGTCGTCGTCTTACCGACGCCGCCCTTTTGATTCATGAATGCCAGGACGCGCATAAGAGAACCATTGTCAGGGGATGAAGCATCAATGTCGAGCGGAGGCACGAGTCTCTTTGCCGCTGCAATGCTTCGCGAAATTCGCCGGTATGATGGCCGGGCGATGAAGCGTTGGATTCCACTATCGGTGCTCGCGCTGCTGCTTCTCACCTGGCCGCTGACGTATTGGTACACGTCGCTCGGCATCGACAGCGACGTCGCCCAAGGCAACGACGTCGTCAGCACGTACTACCGCGTGCGCTGGCCGGGCCAGGGCATCATGATGGTCGGCTACGTGATCGAGCGCGTCCCCGCGCACGGCAAACCGATCGAACCCTTCGACCTCGGCGGCACCTTCCTCCAACCCACCCGCGCCGCCCCGCCGGTGACCTTCGCGAACCGGCTGGGGTTCTGGTGGGTGAATGTCGACCGCACCCACGACGACGCCAATTCGCCAATGGCCCCGCGGGCGGAGCGGGCGGTGCTGGTCGGGTTTCCGCATTGGCTGCTGGTGGTAGTTGCCGGGGCGTGGTGGTTGAGCGTGATCCGTTTCTCAAAACGCGAACGGCCGACACCGGGTACGCCAGCGACCATGGAGTGACACCATACCTCATCGCTCGTTAAGATCGGACGCCAGACGCAAAACGTGGAGGCAATGGTGCAGGCGATCCGGTTTTTCCTTGGACTGATATTGCTAGCCATCACCGCGGCCAGCAGCCCGGCGCAACTCCCGACCGATAAACCTGAACAACCGCCGATCATTCAACCCAAAGTCTTCAGTGGCGACGGCTGGGCGATCGTTGCACCGGATAACTGGACGCCATTCGTACAGGCCCGCACGCCCGTCACGCTCTACCTCATTGGCGATTTCCGACCGGGCATCCCTCCGGTTGATGGAAATCTGTCGGTATTGAAGGCGGGCTTGACGGTCGAGCATCGGCCGAAAGAAACCTTCAAGGCAAAGCTGGACCGCGATGTTCTCGAGTTGAAAACGTCGCCGGCCTTCAAACTGCTCCAAGATCCTAAACTCGAAGACGTCACTCTGCCCGACGGCTCTGCGGGAAAACTGCTTAGCACGGAGTTCATTCGAAAAGAGAACGGCCGACTGTCCATCCAATCAAAGGTGTACTGCGCGAGCACCGACGGCGGCGTGCTGGTCGCCACCAGCTTTATCACATGCAGACGGCCCGGCCGCGAATTCATCAAAGCGATGGGCTTGCCTGAAATGCTGGCCAAAAGCGTGCTCTCGCTCGCCACAAATTCAGAAAAGGTGGATGCCGCCACGTTGGTTCCTGTCTATGAAAAGCTAGATCGTCACGCCGCACCCGCCATCGCACAAACGCGACACGCGAATGAGCTCCTGAATGACAACAAATACGAGCAGGCGGAACCCATCTTCCGTGACGCAATCAAGGCGTTCGATTGCCTGCCCGCGGCCCATAACGGCCTGGCGTGGGCCCTTCTGCATAACAAACAGGCGGGCCATGACAAGCTCGATGAAGCCCTCCGTGAAGCGAACTTGGCTGTGACGCAGTCGGAGTCGCTGGATTACACCGCCTTAGACACCCTTGCTTTGGCTCAGGAACGCCTCGGCGACCGCAACAAGGCTAAAGAAACGATTGAACGCGCCCTCAAACTCGCGCCGACGGATCCCGATCTACTTGCACATCAAAAATCGCTGGCCCGGTAGATTGCGCACACCAGCTGGCGACATGCGATGAATTGTATCGGCGAGAACGGGCCGTGTCGGCGGGAAAATCAGCGGCGGAGCGGGATGAGAAGCGGAATAGCGGGCGGGTAAAAGTCGAGCGGGCCGGCGGTCGCCCACCTTGGCGTCCGCCGACCCGTTCTTAAAAAGAAGTCCTTCGCCGTGGCAGGAAGGACTTCGGTTTTCGAAACTTGTGCCGGAGAGAGATCTAAAGGCCGACTCTTACGAATCAGTGTCTTCCGATCAGACCCGGCGATGAATTGTTGCGGCCGTGACGTT
This sequence comes from Phycisphaerales bacterium, assembly GCA_028288875.1. Lineage (GTDB taxonomy): Bacteria > Planctomycetota > Phycisphaerae > Tepidisphaerales > Tepidisphaeraceae > RYN-431. The sequence continues at coordinate 2,078 of JAQGHK010000370.1, forward strand.
GCTCTTGGCAGGGGGTTTGTAGTTGGAGCCACGCACCCTGTAGAGCTACAAGAATACGAGATTACTTCTTGGAAGCTTTCTTCGTGGTCTTCTTGGTCGTCTTCTTAGCAGCAGCCTTCTTAGCGGTCTTCTTTGCCATGTGTCACTCACCTCCCTTCCTATCGATATCCTCGATATTTCAAAACATAAGGATCAGATTACCCAGAGTCAACGGGTTTTTTGTGGTTCGCCGTCCGTTAATCGCTACATGTTGTGGTGCGCGCCCAAGTTTCAGCCGTGACCGGTTTCTAGGAAATTTTTTAATTCCCACGGTCTAGGTTCTTGACTAATCGTCATTTTCTCTCGGCCGGCGTGAGCGTTTTGCAGTTTTGAACGCGCGCTCGCCGAAAAACTGCATTCACTCCGATTGCAGTACAACCTGTGATTTCGCTTCGCCGAGCGCGCGCATTTTTTCTTTGTAAATTTTTTGAACGTTTTCTTTTTCGCGACA
>JAQGHK010000387.1 GCA_028288875.1 Phycisphaerales bacterium
GGCAGGAAGTGTCGTCCCTCACGGCCCATCCGACGCGTCCCGCGTGGATGGCCGGTGGCGGCGGGCTGTGTTTGCACACGATCGTCCACGACTACAGCAACCCGCTTCGCACGTGGGTGGGCATCAGCGCCGTTGGCGTTCTACGCACCGACGACGGCGGGGCGAGCTGGGAATTGAAGAACAAAGGGCTCAGCTACGTGCCGACCGGCTCTGAAGAAAAAGAGACGCTCTTTTGTGTCCATAAAATCGTCCAGCACCGAACCCAGCCGAGCAAGTTGTTTATGCAGTTTCATGGCGGCGTTTATGCCAGTGAAGATGCCGGTGACACCTGGCAGCGCCGCGAAGTCGGCCTGCCGGGCAACTTCGGGTTTCCGATCGTCGGGCTGCCCGATGGCACGCTGCTAATCGCCCCGCTGGAAAGCGAGCAGACGCGATACTTCAAAGACGGCGAATCGACGATCTACCGCTCCACCGACGAGGCCAAGAGCTGGCAGCCGACGGCGCCGGCTACTGGCGGCGGCCCGGTGTTCGCCGGCGTACTGCGCGATGCCATGGCGACCGTCGGCGAGGCCGGCGCTTACTTCGGCACGACCAGCGGCCAGGTCGCCACCTCGGCCGACGGCGGACGGACGTGGCAGCGAATTGATATCACGCTCCCGCGCGTTCTGTGCGTGCGGGCAATCGCTTCGTAATGCAGATCGACGTCGCCATCCCCGCAATGCTGGCCGTGTCGATCGAGGCACGGCACGTGGCCATCGAGGCAGCCACGCTCGCCGAAGCCATGGCAAAGATGGCCGCACACCCGAAGCTGGGGCCTTTGGCGTTCGATCCGTCGGGCGAGCTTCGACGGCATGTGCTGCTGTTTTACAACGACACGTCCACGCGGCATCTGAAATCGCTGGATTTGCCGCTGCAGGCCGGGGATCGGCTGGCGATCGTTCAGGCGGTTTCCGGCGGGTGAGTGGTTGTGGTGCGGGTGACTGGTCCATGCCATGCCATAAGGCAGGCCCTGTCATCGATGCGTCGTCACGCCGACTTTCATGCACCAATAATTCAGCGGGCACTGCGAGCACTTCGGCGAGACGCCGGTGCAGATGAACTTGCCGAAGGGCACCAGGAGCATGTTGATCTCCGCCCAGTATTTCCTCGGCAAGATATCTTGAAGGGCAAACTGCGTTTTCTCTGGCGTGGTCGTAGCGATTACAGCCCAGCGGTTGGCCACGCGGTGCACGTGAATGTCGACGGGAATGCCTGCCGGCTCGCCGCAATCGGGGCTGGCGGCGATCGCAAGATTTGCAACCTTCGGCCCGACGCCGCGGAAGGCGTCGAGCACATTGACGTCGCACGGCAGCTTTCCGCCGTGCTGATCACGTGCCGCGACCGCAATGGCGTGGATGTCCCGCGCCTTCCCCTCGGCAAACGTGCAGGGAGCGATCAGCTTCGCAATTCCCGTCGGCCCGAGCTCCGCGACGGTCGCGGGCGTTTTCGCGGCTGTCAGTAAGCGGCGCGACGCGGGCAGCGTCACTTCCTCGGTCGTCCGGACGCTGATGATCGCACTAACGACTTGCTCAAACACGCTGGCGAACCCTTCGTCCGCCAGCATGAACATCGCGGCCTTCGTCTGCGGCAGTTTGGCGACGGCGGCGCGAAGCGTCTTGAAAATGCGGCCCCACTCGGCCGGCGCGACCGAGTGGGGCGGAGCATTGACGGTCGGGACGGTCAATTTATCACGACGCATTGCGTTTTCGCGTGGCCGCCGCTTTCTTGGCCGACTTCTTGCGAGCCGTGGCGGGGCGGGCGGCCGCCGCCTTACCGCCCTTGGTACCGCCTTTTTTGGCCGGCTTTTTATTCACCTTCTTGCCGCGCCCGCTGCCGCTCTTCTTCCCGCCACCGCTCGTGGCGTTTTCGGTCGCCCAGGCGCGGCGCTCGGCCTCCTTCTTCGGCACGCCACGTTTTTCATACCCTTTCTCGATGTGTTCGGCCTGGCGCTTCTGCTTGGCCGTGTACTTTTCCTTGCTGCCTCGGACCATGGAGCCTCCTGTTTGAAAATTACCGCGATCAATGGATGCTACGCCTCGTTCCGGCGCGGCGAACTAAGGAAAATCGACGGTTCGCCTTCGCGAGGATTCATCATCCACGAGCGTGGCCGATTGAAAATCGGTGGCTCGCCGCAAATTTTTGTAGTTAGCCGCGAGCGGTGACGATTCTAAGGGCATGACCACCTCGCTATTGGAATCGCTGGAGTCCCGCCAACTCATGGCCGGCGTCGACCACCTCGATACGTCTTGGGGCAGCGGTGGCGTGTCGACGCAGTCGTTCCGCACTTTCCTCGGCGACGCCAGTGTCACCGCCACGCAGGTCGTTTTTGCACCAAACGGCCTTACCTATGTCATGGCCCGCACCAAGACGACGCTGCAGGTTCGCCAACGGGCCGCCAATGGCACGGCGAATACGAGCTTTGGCAAGAACAGTCTGCTGTTGGTGCCCCTGGCGGGGCAGACCAGCAGCGCGAAGATCGCCGCCGACAGCGTCGGCAATCTAATCGTCTTGGCCGACACCAAAATCTATCGATTCGACGGGCAGGGCAAAACTCTGAATACGAACTTCGCCACCAACGGCGTCCTGGCCCTCGGCGACTTCACCGGCAACATTGATATGTCGGTCGATGCGGCCAACAAGATCTATGTCACGGGCAAGAGCAAGGACGGAAAAGGCATTCTGGTTGACCGCTTCATCAGCCGCGGCAGACGCGATCAAACTTTCAATGGCGGCGGCCAGGTGACCGTCCCGCTGCCGCGGGCTTATCGCAATCTCACGAATCCGTTCGCCAACGGGCAGTTCGTTCAGATCGTTCAGGACAACACGCCGGACGACACGACTGACAATAAGGTCCTTGTCGCCGGCGAGGCGTCGGCCGCCAGCTATGACGGCGTGGAAATGGCCCGCCTGAATTACGACGGAAGCCTCGACACCACCTACGGCAGCGACGGCATTCAGTATTTGCTGGGGCAGAACTCCAACGAGTCGCTGCAGAATACGGTCGACATTGACGCGGTCGACGAAAGTGGCCGAGTCTCCGTGACGGCCACGTCAACCGACAACCCCGGTCTCGGCGGGTCGACGGCCGTCTATACCGCGATTTACTTCGGCAACGGCACGCCGATCCGCAATCATCGCTTTGCCGCCGGGGTGATTGCGCCCAACAATACCCTTGTCGAACTGAATGGAGGCGGTTTGTCTCGCGTCCAGGCGAATGAGGCGTTCATCAACTTGGATGCGTCGGGGCTGACAGCGATCAACGCCATTGCCCGCTACGGGCAACAAGCGGATGACGACGGACAGTCGCTCCTGGCGACCGCGATTGCTCAAAAAGCAGGCCGGGTGAACGTGTTGAAGTTCCTCCCGACGTTCGTGCCCGTTATCTCATGAGGCTACAATGGCGGCCGATGATCGAAGGGGTTGAACCACGCTTCTATTTCGCGACCTTTTTGCGGCCCGACCTGTCCTATGGCGACGCAGGCGTCGCGACGGTGGATACGAACGGTTATTCGGACAACGCCCGTCTGGTGGACTCGCACGGCCGGATCATCGCGGTGCTAACCAGCGGCGACATTGAGTTCGGGCCGTTTACCACGCACATCACTCGCGCCAGCGCCGCCGGCGACCGCGACAAGACGTTCGGCCCGCACGGCTGGACGGATCTGCCCGGCAACGGCTTTGCGGCGGCACTGCAGGCCGACGACAAGCTGATCATCGCCAAAGGCTCAGTGACCTACCGCCTCACGGTCAACGGCCGACTCGATCCGGGTTTCGGCGACGGCGGCCGCGTTGTAACGCCGTTCACCGGCGACAATGAGACGACGCAGCAAACACCGGCCGTCCGTGTGCTGGCAAACGGGAAGATTCGTCTGGCGATCGGCCGGGTTGATTTGTATCAACTCAACGCCGATGGTTCCCCGGACACGTCGTTCGGCGTCGACGGGCACCGTGCGATTAGCCTCACCGCGTTCGGAAACGATCGTAAGACCATCGGCGACGATGCGATTTACTTCGATGCTTCCGGCCGGCCGTACCTGTTTCTGCAGAAATCGGAAACGACACAGGTGTTTCTCGCCCGGCTAAGCGATGACGGCACGCCCGATTTGTCATTCGGCAGCAGCGGCCAAGTGGCCCTGGGCGACGCATTGCGGACGGTCGGTCGGCCGAACGTTGAAGTATATTCGCCGACGATCGCCTTCACGCCTGACGGCGGCGTGGTCGTCACAATCCAGCGGTCCGGCTCGGGCGGGCATATGCGCCGGCGGCTGATCCGTCTGAACAGCGACGGCTCGCCCGATGCGGGCTTTGGTGATGGCGGCGGAATCGATTTTGTTTCCGCCCGCTATGATCAGGATGCTTTCACGGCGACCGTCGATTCGACCGGCGGCGTATACGTCGCGACGCGGGCGGTGACTTACGGTGGGCCCACCCTCGTCTCCACCGTGCGATTGCGGCCCGACGGGGTGTTCGATCGGCACTTCGGCCGCCAAGCCGCATTCATCGATAACGTGACGGCAGACGGCCGGCTGTACGCCGACGCGACGCGCCATGTTTTCCGCGATCCGGTAGGCATTGATCGGGCGAATCGCCTGCACCTCGACGGCACGGCCGGCGCCGACCAGATGACGGTCGACGGACGACGCGTGACGATCAACGGCGAACGGTTCGCATTCGATGTGCCGTCGATGGCATCGATCGTGGTCGACCTCGGCGGCGGCGATGATCGCTTGGAGAGCAACGCGGCCGTGCCGACGTTCGTCAGCACGGCCTATGGATCATCCGGCGCGGCGTTCGTCCGCACGGACGCGGCCAACGATGAAATCCGGCTGGGCAACGATGACACCGTCTACGCCGGCGGTGGTAGCGATTCAGTGATCGTCGGCAATCGATCACTCGTGTACGGCGGCGATGGCGCGGACTCGATTGACACCAGCGGGCGAGCGACCGTTTATGGCGAAGCGGGAAACGACGAAATCCGCGCCTACGGCAGCGATGCCGGCGGGCGCGCCCTGATCTATGGCGGCGACGGCAATGACAGAATCTACGCGTACAACGGGGCGGGCGCGTGGGTGGTGGCCGGCCGCGGAGATGACGTGGTATCGTCGTCCTATCTGGCGCGGGTGACACTGACAGGCGGGCCGGGCATTGATCTGCTGCGATCGGTCAATCGCGACGACGCATTCCCAGATCGGACGCGCGAAGACATCGTTCGATTCGTGGAAACGAAGATCTGACACACTGGATAGCCCAATAAAAAGCGGCGGCCCGAATGGCTCGGGCCGCCGCTTGCGTTTGGGAGGTTGTCGCAGGCCACTGAAGTGGCCCGTGCCTAGTGCTTAGCGACCCAGATCGCCCGGCAGGAAGCCTTCCAGCTTGCGAGCCCGCACCGGGTGCTGCAGCTTGCGGATGGCCTTGGCTTCGACCTGGCGAACGCGTTCGCGCGTCACCTTGAAGATGCGGCCGACTTCTTCGAGCGTGTAGGTATAGCCGTCGCCGATGCCGTAGCGGAGCTTGATGATCTCGCGCTCGCGGTAGGTCAGCGTCTTGAGCACCTGCTCGATCTTGTCCTTGAGCATCTCCTGCGTGGCCGAGTCGACCGGGTTTTCGGCCTTTTCGTCCTCAATGAAGTCGCCGAAGTAGCTGTCTTCGCTCTCGCCGACCGGACGGTCCAGCGAGATCGGGTGACGGCTGATCTTCAGCACGCGACGGGTTTCGCTGACCGTCATCTTCGCCTTCTTGGCGATTTCTTCGATCGTCGGCTCGCGACCCAGCTCCTGCATGAGCAGCTTGCTGATGTTGCGCAGCTTGCTCATCGTTTCGATCATGTGGACCGGAATCCGGATGGTCCGGGCATGGTCGGCGATGGCGCGGGTGATCGCCTGGCGAATCCACCACGTGGCGTACGTGCTGAACTTGAAGCCGCGGCGGTACTCGTACTTATCGACCGCGCGCATCAGGCCGGTGTTGCCTTCCTGGATGATGTCCAGGAACGACAGGCCGCGATTGCGGTACTTCTTGGCGATGCTGACGACCAGACGGAGGTTGCCGCCAGACAGTTTGCGCTTCGCATCTTCGTACTTGTAGTAGATCTTGCGGATCTGGACGACGCGCTTGTGGAGGCTCTGGGCGTCCTCAAGCACGAGGTCTTCCATGCCTTCCAGCTCCTGCTGGCAGACTTCCAGATCTTCGCCGGGCGTCTTGGCCTTGGTGAGGCGTTCGATTTCGCCTTCCAGTTCGACCATCTTGCCGCTAATGCCGGCCAGCTTCTTCATGAGCGGGCTGACCTTGCTCGTACGCAGGCTCAGTTCTTCTAGGAGCTTCACGCAGCGACGGCGACGGCGACGCTGGGCGAGGCGGAATTCGTCCTCTACCGTCTTGCTCTTCGCTTGACGCATCGCATCCCAATCGGTGCGGTTGCGTTCCAGCATCACCTTGGCGGTGGTGAGGTTCGCGGGGATGCGCTGGCCGATGGTGCCCTTGTCGGCCATGCCTTCGTCGGTGCTGATCTTCATGGTGCGGTCGAAGGGCAATTCGCCGGTGCTGACCTGCTCCAGAATTTCAACGGCCGCGTTCAGGCAGTAGTCGCTCTCAAGGACCTTGCTGCGGAAAATCTTCCGCGTCTGGCTGACGCGCTTCTGAAGGTTCTCGGCATCCTCGAGCACGAGATCTTCAAGGCCGGCGAGCTCCTGCTCGCAGACTTCGAGGTCTTCGCCCGGATTTTTCATCTTCTTGAGCTCGTCGATGCGATGCACGAGCTCGGTCATCTTGTTGGAGATCGACTGCAGACGCTTGCTGAGCGGCGTGATGCGGCTGGTGCGCAAAGACAACTCTTCGAGCAGCTTGCAGCAGCGACGGCGACGACGACGCAAACCGAGCATGACGTC
>JAQGHK010000403.1 GCA_028288875.1 Phycisphaerales bacterium
ATGTGCGTCGCCAGCAGCGGAAAAGGCCTCTGGACCACCGGTATCGGCCACGGCGACGCGCTGCATGTCAGCGACCTCGACCCCGATCATCCCGGCCTGGAGTCGTTCAAAATCCAAGAGCGCTTCGACGACGCCGGCCAGAGCATGGTCGACGCGAAGACCGGGAAAATTCTATGGAAACGCGCCAGCGTGAAGGCCGCCACCAGCGGCGGCGATAAAGGCGAAGGCCCCGCCCGCGGCATGGCGGCCGACATCGACCCGCGCCACCCCGGCGCTGAATGCTGGAGCTTCGGCGCCGGCCTGAATGGCATGTCCGATGCCAAAGGCAAACTCATCACGGCCGTCACGCCCAAGAGCTGCAACTTCACCATCCTGTGGGACGGCGACGACCTCACCGAACTGCTCGACGGCACACGCATTCTCAAGTGGGACTGGACGAACGAAAAGCTCGACACCATCCTGGACGCCAAGCAGTACGGCTGCCGCAGCAACAACGGCACGAAGTCCACCCCCACGATCTCGGCCGACTTACTCGGCGACTGGCGCGAAGAAGTGATCTGGCCCACCACCGACGGCAAAGAGCTTCGCCTCTTCACCACCACCGCCCCCACCGATCGCCGCTTGCCCACGCTGATGCACGACCCGGAATACCGGATGAGCATCGCCTGGCAAAACACCGGCTATAACCAACCGCCGCACCCGGATTACTTCATCGGGGCGGGGATGAAAGAGCCAACCTTGCCGGCAATCACGACGGTGATGCCGAAGCAGGAGACGGCGAAAGTGGTCCCGTAAGCAACCACGCTTTGCATCCTGCGACCGCCTTCACGGGGTCGCGTGATGCAAAGCACTTATTGAACTCGCGTGACAAATGAAAAGGTCCCGGCCGCTGAGCGACCGGGACCTTTTCTTCAGCCAGTTTGGGCCGTCCGCAGCTTACGGATCAACCGGCGTGATGTTGAACTTGTTATTCCAGCTGGACGGCACGGCCCAGTTCACGTCGCCACCATCGGCCGAGTATTGCACGGCGTTGGAGAAGTCGAGCAAACGGCCCCATTTGTCCAACAAATTACCGTTGCGCTGGGCGAGCGTCGTCGTGGTGTACGTCGTGACGCTGCCGTCCGCATAGGCAAGGTTGAACGCCTTCTTGTTGCCGCGGTAGTGCGACGTGTTGGCGATGTCGTACATGGGATCCGTCAGAATCGCGTGCCGGAACTGCGGAATCGACGTGTTGGCGACATAGCGTCCGTAGTTTGGTAGACGCTTCCACCAGACCTGAGTGACGGCCGGGCCGCTGAGGTACTTCAAGTGCGGATTGAAGTGATAGGTCGAATGGAAATTCGTGCCTTCCTTGATTATCGGGCACATGAACGATTCTTGCTTCTTCGGCAGATATTTCAGGGCCATCAGGCGACCCATATACGCACCAGGATCGGTCGCAGGGGTGAATTGCCCATTGGCTACGTTGAAGGTCGACCCGCCGCCCCAGCTCACCGACCAAAGATAAGCGACGGTTGTTGTGGGGCTGTCCGTTAAGTTGAACGTCGACTTGCCATCATCCAGATGGATCGGCGGAAGTGCGCCACGATTGTCGTTGGCGTAAATCGTGACCGCCTGAACGATGCCCCGCATCTGGGCGCTGCACTTAATGATCTGCGCCTGATACCGAGCAGCTCCCAAGGAAGGCAGCAGGATAGAGATCAGCACCGCAATGATGCCGATCACCACCAGCAGTTCGACCAACGTGAATCCAGCCTGTTTGCGCTTCATAAATCCTCCACGATTTTTTGCACGCCTCGCCACGGCCTTGAGCAGCTGAAATGAACAACGTTGCTCGCTCGGCCTGTGGCATTATGTGCACCTCATGAATGGATGGCAAGCAATATTCGCGAAATGTTTCGCATAATTCCTGCAATTACCATGAATGAATTGCCGGCGCATTTCACAGCCTTCCTTTCGTGCGATTTGACGAAGCGGATCTCGGCTACCGGCAGAGAGGCTTTACGAAGCCTAAAGCTCAACAATGAAACAACTTAAGTTACGGCTCTTCCTCACCATGAATTTCAATTTCCAAGTGAATTGGCGATTGCGACGAGCGCGAATTACGCCACGTCACAGAGATCAACGAAATGCCGATGTTGGGTTTCTGAGGATTTCACGAAGGCGATTTTTCATGGCGCGGGCATTAAAGGCAAAGGCCGGGAATCAGAAATTCCCGGCCGTCATCCCACCCGCATGCTGTCGAGGTGCATTTAGGGCTGTGTGCTCGCAGGCAACGGCTTGAGAAGCGGAATGATCGGGTTGCCTTTCAGCCCCATCAGCCCCCGCCCCACACACTCGGCGTTCAAGGCCGCGCCGGCGTGGCTGCTGTGGGTGTCGTCCATGTCGGTGTAGAGCGTCTGCTTAATCTCAGCGGGCGTCTTGCCGGCGTAGGTGTGCCAGACGATGGAGAACAGGTCGATCACGTCGCAATCTGTCTTCTTGGCCGTCTCCAAGGTCCATTGGCGGTAGCTGCTGGGCTTGAGATCGGGGTCGTACGTGCTGCCGGGCTTGGGGCAGTGCGGGACGGGCGTGCAGAGGATCGGCGTGAGGCCGGCGGCCTTGGCATCCGTCACGTACTTGGCCATGTACCAGCCGTAGGTGTGGACGGTGTAGGGCTTCCCTTTATTGTCGCCGAGGGTGAGCGTGACATCTTTCGTCTCATCGCCGGTTCCGCGAATGCTGCCGCGTTCGCGGTTATCGCCGGAGAGCGGGCCGCCGTCATTGTGGCCGAGCTGGACGAGGACGAAGTCGCCCTTCTGCGCGTCTTCCAGCACCGCGGCCCAGCGGCCTTCGGTGATGAATGTCCGACTGCTGCGCCCGCCGATGGCGCGAACGATGACGCGGGCCTTCGCCGGATCCACCAATTTGATGAACGGATCGCCCCACCCCTGCTGGCCGCGCGTGCCGTTGTGAACGGTGCTGTCGCCGACGATCCAGATGGTCGGCTGGCCCGGCTTGCGCGGCGGCTCATTCATCGGCCGGATCGGTGCGGGGGGCATCGGCGTCGCCGGGCCCGACGTGGGGCCGGTGGTGGGCTTGGTCGCCGGCGCGACGTCCGGCGAATCCTGGGCCATACAGGGGATCGCGATGCTGAGAAACGCGACGAGATAGATGAGTTTCGAAATCATGATGATGCATCGTCCTGTAGAAAGCAGCTCGTTCAGTTGGCCACGTAATCAAACGGCTCAGTGGCTCTTTGTCTCTCGAATCAGCACCTTCGCGCCATACGCCGGTAGCGATAGCGTGCCGGTCACCCGTGCGCCGGTGATCGGATCGACATACGGCCGATCGCCGAGGGATAGCTCGTGCGGCTGCCGCGCGAAGCTGAGAACGAACACGTACTCGCGCCCGCCGTCGCTGCGGACTTGGGCCGTCACACCTTTCGGCAGCGGCCCGCCGAGCGCTTGGGCAATGTCCAGCTTCTGGATCAGGCGGTCATAGAAATCATAGGTGAAGCGTTCGTCCATGCGGGCGGCGACGTAGTACGCCTCGACCTTGCCGTGCTGATTCACCGTCAGCGCCTGCCGGCCGGCGTAGAACTGGCTGGCATAGGTGGCCAGCACGGTCGCGTCCTCGGCATGAATCAGGTCGCAGAACGCGTTCGCCGCGTAGGTTCCGGTGAGGCCGAGCGTGTTGCCCGCGGCCACCTCGACAGATGCGAATTCATCGTCGTACAGCGTATCGATTTCCTCGGCCCAGATGCCGCACAGCTTGCGCAGCGGGCCGGGGAAGCCGGTGAGGAAGCAGAGGTCGCTCTGATCGACGATCCCGCTGAAATACGTCGTGACGAACGTGCCGCCGGCGGCGACGAAGGCCTCAATTTTTTCGGCCGCTCCGGGGCGAAGCATGTAGAGCATCGGCGCGATCAGCAGCTTGTACTTCGAGAAATCCGCGACGGATTCGACGATGTCCACGCTCACGCCGCGCTGCCAGAACGCGGCGTAGTGGTTCTGCACCGTCTCAAAATACCCCTTCTCCTTCCGCGGCCCGGCGGCATCTTCGATGGCCCAGCGATTTTCGTAATCGTAGATGATCGCAACGTCGGCCTTGGTTGCCGCACCGACGACGCCGTCCAGTTTTTCCAGCACACCGCCAAGATCGGCCACATCTTTAAACACGCGCGTCTTGTCCGCGCCGTGATGATCGACAACCGCCCCGTGGAATTTCTCCACGCCGCCGCGGCTCTTGCGCCATTGGAAATACATCACCGAATCGCTGCCGTGCGAGACGGCCTGCATG